>CBFGVE010000261.1:0-4653 GCA_965651915.1 uncultured bacterium | reverse complement strand
GTCCAAAGGACTAAGGATTTAGGCGATGCCATCCGTGCACGTTTCGGAACTCCGATCGCCGGAACCGAGGGCAAAGGCCCGGAAGTCGTTCTCCAGCTCGGCAAGCCAGAGGAAATCACCTACGTGGTTCTGATGGAACAGCTCGCTGATGGGCAGAAGATCGCCAGATACCGCATCGACGCCGAAATCGACGGGGAATGGAAAGAAGTGGCCGCCGGGGAGACGGTTGGACATAAGCGCATCCACTCCATTGCGAATATCACGACCAGCAAGCTGCGATTCGTCTGCCTGGAATCATTGGTCGAACCGGTTGAACTGCGTAGTCTTACCGTTCATTGATCTCTATAGCGCTACGGTTCGCTTGTGGTCACGTGAGACGGTTATTACCACGAAAAGCGCGAAGGGACACGATGGCATGAACCGCTCCGGCGATCTGGAGCGCTCTATTCTCGGCATCTCGAACACGACTGGGAAGTCCCCCCAGGCGCTGATGCAGGCCACCAGGGCTTGCCCTCGACCGAAACCTTTCACAACCGTGAGTCCGTATCTTTGGGAGCCCCCCCTTCCTGCCTCTCATCCCCCATTGTCCTTGACCAGAATGTCGAGCGGGCGTAAATCGGCATAGTTTCAAATAATACCAACCCCTCCTATGACGACACCCAACACCTCCCCCTCACCGGCCTCCACCGTTCAGCCGCTCCACCATTCCGACTCCCTCGCGTGGTGGCGCGAGGCCCGCTTCGGTCTGTTCATCCACTGGGGGCTTTATTGCATTCCCGCCGGAGAGTGGAAAGGGCGAAAGCTGCCCGGCATTGGCGAATGGCTTATGGCTCAGTTCAAGGTGCCGCTGGCCGAATACCGTGAGTGCGCTAAGAAGTTCAACCCGGTTCACTTCGACGCCGAACAAATTGCCTCGCTGGCGGCAGAGGCTGGCATGCGCTATCTGGTCATCACCGCGAAGCACCACGAGGGGTTCGCCATGTGGGACTCCCAGGTCTCGGACTACACCATCGTGAAATCCACGCCCTACGGCAAGGACCCCATGAAACCGCTCGCCGAGGCCTGCGCCCGCCACGGCATCAAGCTCTGCTTCTACTACTCCCAGGCGCTCGACTGGGAGCATCCCGACGGCGGCGGAAATGACTGGGACTTCGATCCCTCGCAGAAAAAATTCCAGCGCTATCTCGACGAGAAGGTTAAGCCCCAGCTCCGCGAGCTGCTCACGGGCTATGGACCCATCGGCCTGATCTGGTGCGACACGCCTGTTTTCATTACCCGAGAGCAAAGCGCGGACCTCAAGCGCTTCATCAAGTCGATTCAGCCCGACTGCCTAGTCAGCGGTCGCATCGGCCACGGCGTGGGAGACTACGGAAGCCTCGGTGACAACCAGATTCCTGCCGGACGGCTCCAGGGCGACTGGGAAACACCCGCCACGATCAACGACACCTGGGGTTACAAGTCCGGCGACCGGAGCTGGAAGACAACGGACACCCTTCTCCGCCTCCTCATCGACCTCGCCAGCAAAGGCGTGAACTATCTGCTCAACATTGGACCCGATGCCGAGGGGCGCGTACCCCAGCCCAGCATCGACCGGCTCCGGGAGATTGGAGCCTGGATGCAGATCAACGGCGGGGCAGTCTACGGAACTCAGGCCAATCCATTTCCCTACGAGTTCGACTGGGGTCGCATCACACGGAAAGGGAACCGACTTTTCCTCATTTTCACCAGCTCCCCTGATCCTTCGTTCCGCCTGCATGGACTGGAAAACTGCGTGACCAGTGCCCAATGGATAGCAACCGGTGCGCCACTCGATTTCTCCCAAAGCCGCGACGAAGCCTCGGGTGTGAGCAAGCTCCACATCCATATCGGCAATATGCCCAAAGGCGTCGCCCTTCCCGCTGTAATCGCGCTCGACCTCGACGGTCCCCCTGTGGCTGACGAACGCTGCATACAGCAGCCCGACGGTAGCATTCTGCTTCCAGGGCACATGGCCGAGCTGCATGTTTCGGAAGCGAGCCAGGCCGACCGCATGCCCGCCTCCAGCAACAATCAGTTCGCAGCGATCCGGGGTGAGGAGGCCAACGAGACCGTCGGGAACCACATGTCGATTGGCGCCGGCGGGCTTGTCGAGCGGTGGAACAGCGAGCGCGACAGCCTGAGCTGGACCTTCAGCGTGTTCGAGCCCGGTCGGTTCGAGGTCCGGATCCATACCGTCGCGGCGAAGTACCTGCCCTGGGTCGGCGGACATGAAGTAGAGGTCGGCATTTCGGGCCAGACCCTCCGCGGAGAAATCAAGCCCGATGAAACCATCGAAACTCCGCGCACCCACCTCTTTGCCGAGCGCGCGACCCGGCTTGGCCTCCTCACTATTGACCGCGCTGGTGAACACCGCATCGACCTGCGCGCACTGCGGATCAACCGCGACGATTCGGCAGGGCTATGCGTCGGCGAGCTCAGGCTTAAACCCGTGGGCTTGGCTTCCTGAGAATTACCTGGCTTGGTGGAATCGAATGGGGATCAAAGCGTGCCCGGCACCAGCGAAGGCTCCACTGAAACCACGATCCGTGGATCGCCAGGGTTTTCCATGCGCCAGAGCAGTTGTTCAACCGCCTTGCGCCCCACCCGCTCGGCATGGATATCAATGGTGGATAGCCGAGGCTGGAGATGCCCGATGAGTGGCTGCTCGTTGTTGCAGGATACGATAGCGAGATCTTTCATCGGGGTCAGGCCCCGATTCCTCATCGCATTGTAAAAGGATGGTGCGATCACGTCGGCGGCGAGAAAAACCGCTGTGGGCCGTGGAGATGCCGCCAGAAGCCGGTCGAGAAGTTCCGAAACGCGATCCTGGTCTGGTTGAATAAACGCGTCTGTGCTACGGGAAAACAAGTTGAGTTGCTCAAGCATCAGGCAGGTTCCACCTGCCTCACGGATTGCCGAGGCGAAACTTTCCCGTCTCTCGGCAAATGTATTGGAGATTTGTTCGATCCCGGAGAGAAAAGCAGTGTGGCGATGACCCAGCGATAGAAGGTGGGCCGCAGCGATAGGCCCTATGCGGCTGTTCGCGTAGGAGATGTGGTCCCATTGACCGTTCGGATCGAAGGGACCCAATCCCTGAACATGGGGCAGGTTCCACAGCCCGCGTCTTAACCCAGGGTCGGCAGAAAACAGAACCACACCGTCCACCCGCTGCTGAAACAGTGGCGTCGGTACTGGGATGCCCGGAAAGAGTTGGCGGAGCACCATGGTAAGACCCGCCTCCGCGATAGCGGACTCGACTCCGTGAAGAAAATCCAAGTAGGCCGCTCGCTTGAGCTGGGCGCGCGACTCCCCAGCCGCGAGCAGGGCTATTCGTCGAGTTCGCTTCCCCGGCCCGGCCTGCCTGAGTTTGGGGCCCCGGCGAAGACGCTGCTCCATCGGTTGGTAGCCCAGTTCGCGCATGGCATCGCAGACCCGGTCTACAGTATCCTTTCCAATCCGCGGGTTCCCGTTGATTACACGCGACACGGTAGAGGGAGATACTCCGCAATGCTCGGCAACTGAATATATGGAAAGACCAGGTTTTCTATTCATGCGGGGGACTGTACTGTACGAAAGTTGCGCGTGCAACCTCGGGCATACGCGAACGGCTTTCTTGGTCCATGTCTATGCGCCTCGTTCCGATGGTACAACATTCCTGGTCGCCTCCGCCTCAAGTTCATCCAGCATTCGCTTCATGTAGCCCATCGTGTAGGCCATGCCCGCGTGCCAGGGTGCCGGGCAGCTCATCTGGGGCGCGTGGTCAGGAATGATCACGCCGCCAAAGCGGTGGCGATGGAGAATGGCCAGTATGGCGGGCATGTCGATATCTCCCTCGTCCACAAACACCTCGGCATAACGCGGCACCTTGCCGCGAACATTGCGCAAGTGGACATAGGCGATACGGCCCTGGGCGGCATACTGCTCGGTAGCCTCGGCAACGCTTCCCTCGGCCATCTCGGCGAGGGTGCCAAGGCAGAACTCGAGCGCGTTCGACGGACTGGGCACCAGGTCGAGAAGCCGCTGGTAGTGCTGGGGCTGATACACCAGCCGCGGGGTATCCCTGAGACGCGGAACCGGCGGGTCGTCGGGATGCGCCGCCAACACCACACCAGACTTTTCGGCAACCGGCACCACCGTCTCCAAAAAATCCTGAAGCCGACGCCACAAGACGTCGGAGGCAACCCGGGTCCGAATCGACGTTCCGGTCGTGGCTTCATCGAAGGTCATGTTCCACACCATCCCGTCGGGCATGGGCTCCTCATCCACCACGCCATCCATCCCCACTCCTCCCGCCCCACCCCGGGCCGCATTGCGGTGCACCCGCCCATAGACCCCTGCCAGGCTGAAGTTGTAGCCAATGACCGGAATGCCGACTTTTCCCACCGCTTCAATCATGCGGCAGAGCCCCTCGATCTGGCTCGCCTTCTTCGGTCCATCGAGGAGCACGTCGTGCCAGTGAGCCGGGTCAAAATTCTCGATGGCATACCACTGGAGCCCCTCGGATTCGATGAGGGCCTTGATCTCCCGCAACGCCCGGAGATCCCAGAGCGCGTCGGGATCGCCGGCATGGCCCCAGCCCCCGCCGCGACCTCCGGAAGTAGGTTGGTCTCCCCGCCGCGAGAGATTGTTGAAGTA
>CBFGVE010000260.1:0-4657 GCA_965651915.1 uncultured bacterium | reverse complement strand
TGAAAAATCGTTATGACATCGTACTGATTTTTGATGTCAAGGACGGCAACCCGAACGGCGACCCCGATGCAGGCAACCTGCCGCGCGTGGATGCCGAGACCGGCTGCGGCCTGGTGACGGATGTCTGTTTGAAGCGTAAGATCCGTAATTTCGTGCAGATCACTAAAAGCGGGGAGCCCTATTACGACATCTACGTGAAGGAGAAGGCCATCCTTACCTTGCAACAAGGGATGGCCTACGAAGCCCTCAAAGACGATGAGGCGGAGGGCGGGGCGAAGGTCGAGAAGGCCAAGGATTGGATGTGCCGTCACTTCTACGACATCCGCGCGTTCGGCGCGGTCATGTCGTTGAAGGAGAACAACTGCGGACAGGTGCGAGGACCCGTGCAGTTCACCTTCGGTCGCTCAGTGGACCGGATCGTCACACTGGAGCATTCGATCACCCGCATGGCTGTCGCGACCGAGGCGGAGGCCAAGAAACAGGGTGGCGACAACCGCACGATGGGCAGAAAGAACACCATCCCTTACGGTTTGTACGTGGCGCATGGGTTTGTGTCTGCTCATCTGGCCAACCAGACCGGGTTCGGCGAGGAGGATCTGGAGCTGCTGTGGAGCGCATTGATCAGCATGTTCGAGCACGACCGTTCCGCCGCCCGAGGGCTGATGTCCGCCCAGAAGCTCTTCGTGTTCAAGCACGATAGCGCCCTCGGGGGCGCGCCCGCCGGCAAGCTGTTCGAGCGGATTAAGGTCGCTCTCAAGGATGACGCGAAGCCGCCCCGTTCTTTCGGGGACTACGAAGTATCGGTTGATCGCGCCAGTATCCCTCCCGGGGTGGAGCTGATCGATATGCTGTAGGCACGGAGGTTTCCGCAGCGTCGCCAGCCGCCGGGGTCCGACGCTGCGGAGCGTCCGCCAGACGCAAAGCAAGTGGGAGAGAATCATGGATGTAGCAAACGAAAGAAGGCTCGCTGCCCGGGTAAAGGTGCTGGGAGAAAGTGCCGATGACAAGGCCTTTGCCGAGCTGGCCGAATTCACCCGCTCCGCCTCGCCCCTCCTGCGGCGGCTCGCCGCCTCGGCCCTCGGCAAGCTTGCGGGCCTTGTCCCCTCACGCGAAGCGGTCCTCTCGCTCCGACCGTTGCTGGCCGACCCCCACCCCCAGGTGCGCCAGTATGCCGCCAAGGCGCTGGGCGCCTTCGGTGCCGACGCCGAGGATGCCCTGCCCGATCTCCGAGATCTATTCCGTAATCCGGGCGAGAAGGACTACGTGAAGCGAAGCGTCCTTGCTGCGGGCAAGACCATTCGAGAATCCCTGCGTATTCGCGACCACCAGGCGGTCCATCATTGCCGCCGATGTTCGAAGCATCTGGATCACGATGAATACGCCCGCTCCATGAAGGCCTTCCAGCGAGTCCTGTGCGACCACTGCTTCGACGAAACCTTTCTCGACCGCCGCAATTTCGAAACCAAGGTGGATTTGAAGAAGACCATTCAGGCGGGGGATGGAACTTGGGTGCAGTCGGAGGGGGAGCGGCTTATCTGCGAAGCGCTCGCAGCCGATGGCATCGCCTACCGCCACGACGAGCGTTTCCGCATCCTCGACGGCTACGCCATTCGTCCCGATTTCTATCTACCCGAGCTCGATGTCTACATCGAGTATTGGGGCATGGATACGGCGGAATATAAAATTGGCATGCTTAAGAAGCAACAGCTCTACCAGCAGCAGGGCAAGAAACTTGTCTCACTGTTTCCTGCCGATAAGCACCGCATGCGTCATGCGCTTGCAGAAAAAATTGCGAGGCTGCGATGATCGGGGGTGCTTGCGCGGCGGGTCGGGCCGACTTTCGGAGCGTCGTTCCGACTCCCTACAGCCGTGCGCTACCGTTCTTGTTCTGGCGGGGCGGACATGGGTGAGAAGATGGCAAGCGCGGAGGCATGCAGCGAGGCCGACCTGCTCCCGCTCTCCGCCCTGCAGCACCTGCTGTTCTGCGAGCGGCAGTGCGCCCTGATCCATGTCGAGCAGGTTTGGCAGGAGAATCGCTTCACCGCCGAGGGCCGCGTGATGCACGAACGGGTTCACGAGCCCGATTCGGAAACGCGCGGATCGGTGCGGATCGCCCGGGGACTGCGCATTCGCTCCATCTCCCTCGGCCTGATTGGCCAGGCCGACGTGGTCGAATTTCACCGACAGGCGGATGGCTCGGAACAGCCCTTTCCCGTGGAGTACAAGCGGGGCCGCCCCAAAGCGAACCACTGCGATGAAATTCAACTCTGCGCCCAAGCCCTGTGCCTCGAAGAGATGCTGTCCATATCGGTGCTTGCCGGAGCGCTGTTCTACGGCAAACCGAGAAGGCGAACCGACGTGGCATTCACCCCCGAGCTTCGCGCCCTAACCGCCCAGGCGGCCAAGCGGTTGCACGCCTTGGTGAACACTGGGACGACTCCGCCCGCAGCGTACGAGAAAAAATGCGACACCTGCTCGCTGTACGATCTCTGCCAGCCCAAAATGGCGGGCCGGGGACTGTCGGCCAGCCACTACCTGGAACGGATGCTCCACCCATGAAAAAATTTCTCAACACCCTGTTTGTCGCAACCCAGGGAGCCTATCTGAACAAGGAGGGGCAGTCGGTGGTGGTGTCGGTCGAAAAGGAAGTGCGCCTCCGCATGCCCATTCACACCCTCAACGGAATCGTCTGTTTCGGGAACGTGCTGTGCAGTCCCTTTTTGCTCGGCTACTGCGCGGAAAGCCAGGTCGCGGTGAGTTTCCTCACCGAGAACGGACGATTTCTCGCCCGCGTGCAGGGGCCGGTATCGGGGAATGTGCTTCTGCGCCGCGAGCAGTACCGGCGGGCCGACAACCTCGACTACTGCGCCGCGATCGCCCGCACCCTCGTCGCGGCCAAGGCCGCCAATGCCCGCGCCGTGCTCCAGCGGGCCGCACGGGACCATGCAGACAAGACCCACACCACCTTGCTCGAACCGGCCATCACCCGCCTCGGGCGCGTGGTCGAGGACATGCGCGAAGCCGCGCGGTTAGACCAGGTGCGGGGAAGGGAAGGGGACGCGGGCCGCGAATACTTCGGCGTATTCGACCACCTCATCACCGCCCAGAAGGATGACTTTGTCTTCCGGGAGCGAAGCCGCCGCCCTCCGCTCGACCCCGTCAACGCGCTCCTGTCGTTCGTCTATGTGCTGCTCGCGCACGATTGCGTCGGCGCGCTCGAAGCGATGGGGCTCGATCCCCAGGTAGGCTTTCTTCATCGGGACCGTCCGGGGCGCACGAGCCTGGCGCTCGACCTCATGGAGGAATTCAGGCCGTTCTTCGCCGACCGGCTCGTCCTGTCGCTCATCAACCTCAAGCAGGTTGCGAAACGGGGATTCAAGACCACCGAAAGCGGCGCGGTGGAGATGGACGACGAAACGAGAAAAACCGTTCTGACCGCCTACCAGAAGCGCAAGCAGGAGGAGATCCGGCACCCCTACCTGGAAGAGTCCATGCCCCTCGGCCTAGTCTTCTCCGCGCAGGCCCTGCTGCTCGCCCGCCATTTGCGCGGGGACCTCGACGCTTACCCCGCCTTTATCTGGAAATAAGAGGACGCATGCCATGATGATGCTAGTTAGCTACGACGTGTCCACCGTAGATCGTCCGGGTCAGGCCCGGCTCCGGAAAGTGGCAAAAGCTTGTCTCGACTACGGTCAGCGGGTGCAGAACTCCGTGTTCGAGTGCGACCTCGAGCCCGCGCAGTGGGTTGCTCTAAAGGCCCGCCTGGAGGGGATCATCGATGGCAAGTACGACAGCCTTCGCTACTATCACCTGGGCAGCAACTGGCAGCACCGGGTGGAGCACGTGGGCGCCAAGCCTACCCGCGACCTCCGCAACGACCCGCTCATCATATAGCTTCCGCGAACCCCAAGCGGCCATGGAAAGCCAGGCCGGTTCGCGCACGTTACAAACGGTTCTTTGACAACCGAATAGGAAAAAGCACTGCACGTCGGTGCGCAAACCCAAGCCAATTTGGCCCCGGTTCGCGCAAATACCCCTCTTGCTCCTTAGAGACGAGGGCCTTACAATGAAACGGTCGCCCCCCACGCGGGGGCGTGGATTGAAACGCGCTGGGGTGTTGACAACCTAATCCGGTTAGGTCGCCCCCCACGCGGGGGCGTGGATTGAAACATCGACGCCTCGACCGGCCGCATGACATGCCCCGTCGCCCCCCACGCGGGGGCGTGGATTGAAACCCACGGTATAGACGACATCGACGGGGTTCATCGTCGCCCCCCACGCGGGGGCGTGGATTGAAACACGTACTTGGCGGGGACTTCGTTGCCCTGGGGAGTCGCCCCCCACGCGGGGGCGTGGATTGAAACTGGCCTGGTGCCGGAGACGAGTTTGTCGTTTTCGTCGCCCCCCACGCGGGGGCGTGGATTGAAACCTACCGCTCATCCGCGCCACCGCTCCCGAGGGGTCGCCCCCCACGCGGGGGCGTGGATTGAAACAAATCATCCATGACCCTTTCGCGGCGGGCGCTGGGTCGCCCCCCACGCGGGGGCGTGGATTGAAACACCCAGCGCCAGAGTGCGGCAATCGCGCTGCGCGGTCGCCCCCCACGCGGGGGCGTGGATTGAAGCGCGCCGTCATCGCCAAGGCAGAAGGCGGCGCA
>CBFGVE010000259.1:0-4663 GCA_965651915.1 uncultured bacterium | reverse complement strand
TCCACTCGGCGTGGAAGGGATGCGGGGTGGAGATGTAGACAGCCTCCACTTCTGGATCGGCCAGCAGGGCCTCGTAGGACGCATGGGCCCGGACGCCCTCCAGCCCGTGCCCGGCGACGAAGTGCGCGGCGGACTCGGCCGAGCGGCTGCCCACCGCGACCACGCGGCCCAGGCGGGAGGCCGCCACGCCCTGGGCGAAGGTGCCGGCGATGCGGCCGGTGGCAAGCAGGCCCCAGCGTAGACGGTTGGCGGATGCGGTCATCGTTGCAAGACTCCCAGTTGACGGGGCGGTATGCCCGCGTGGCCGCCATTCTCCCGGGGAGGAGCGGGTGTGCAAGCAAAAAGGGAAAGGGCTTGCGGATGCCAGGCCTTCGTCGCAGGATACCGGTTCCTTTTCACTGCCGTAAAAGTGCCCATGGACGACCCCCAACCCATACTGAGCGAGGCGCAGGTCCGCCGAGGCCTCCGCATCAACATCCTCGCCGGGGCGCTGGGCATGGCCTGGTTCGCGGCCAGCCAGGGCGTGACCATCACTATGTTCATGGAGGCCCTGGAAGCCACCGGCGTGCAGATCGGGCTCGTCGTCACCTTCCAGCAGCTTGCGATGCTGGTGCAGATCCCGGTCGCGCTCTATACCGAATCGTTCACCCGCCGCAAGCCGTGGTGGGCGGTCACCGCCGCCCTGCACCGCGCGCTATGGCTGGTACCGGCCATGCTGCCCTTCGTGATGTTCCCCGGCGGGGGCTCGATCATCTGGACGCTGCTGGCGACCATCGCGGTCAGCTCCCTTCTGGCCCAGGCCAGCGTTCCGCTGTGGTTCAGTTGGCTGGCCGACCTGGTTCCGCCGAAGATCAGCGGCCGCTTCTGGGGCATGCGCCAGAGCGTGGTGATGGCCGTCTTTCTCGTATCCACGGTGGTGATGGGCTGGACGCTCGACCAGTTCCCCGATCCGCGCACCGAGGGCGGCAGCTTCATGGGCTTCGCCATCGTGTTCGGCATCGGCGGGCTGCTCGGGATGGCCGACATCTTCGTCCACCTGCGCGTGCCCGAGCCACCCCTGCTCCGGGCCCCCGCCCGCCCGGCGCTGCTCTCGCGCGTGCTCGCGCCGCTCCGTCTCCGGGACTTCCGCCGCCTCACCCTGGTCATGGGGATATGGACGTTCGCGATCGGGGTCTGCGGCGCCTTCGGCATGGTCTACCTCAAGCGGGACTTCGACGTGGGCTACATCCAGCTTTCCTTCCTCGCCATCGGCGGCTCGATCGGCGCGGTGCTGGCGGGGCTCACGCTGGGCAAGCTTATCGACCGCATCGGCGCGCGCAGCGTGGGCGTCCTCTGCCTCACGGTGGGTCCGCTTTGCACCCTCACCTGGTTCTTCATCGAAAACACCACCTGGAACATCCCCCTGCCCGGCGAGGGGGTCTGGGTCGTTCCCCAGCCCATCGCCCTGCTGTTCCTGGGCAATATCGTGGCGGGCCTCTTCTTTTCCGGCGTGGGCCTCTGCCAGCTCACGCTGATTGGCTCGCTGACTCCCAACACCGGACGCACGATGGCGATGGCGGTACACTGGACGCTGGTGGGCGGCATGGCCTCGCTGGGCCCGGTGGTAGGCGGAAGCCTGCTGGATTACTTCACCGAGCACCCCCTCCCGGTGTTTCTCCCCACCGGCGAACCGGCGTCCTTCCATCACGTGCAGCTCGCCATCCTGATGATGTCGGCCTGGCTCTGCATCCCCATCCTGCGCAAGGTGACGATACGCGAGGGCGAAATGGGCCTCGCCGACGCCCTCGCCCGCATCCTCCCGGGCAACCCGCTGCGAGCGGTGGTCATCTTAAACGGCATGATCTCCAGCATCGCCCGCCGCAGCCGGCCCGCGCACCGGCCGCGCCAGCCAAAAGAAAACCCGGATGCCTCTTCCCGCGACTTGCCATAGGGATACTTCTGGTCGATCATCTACAGCGATGAATCCATCCACGGCAGCCGATACCCGAAACCGCCTCGCCAAGCGCAAGAAGCGGCTGCTCGGCCGCCTTGCCCGCCTGCGCAAACTCTTCCCCTCCGGCCCGGTCCGCGGGGATGCCCAATCGGTGGTGGACTACGACCGGGGCGACCGGTAATCAGCTTCAGCGCAGCCCGACGAAGCCTATAGCTCTACGCCCACTCCATGCCCAGGGCATCGAGGAAGGCGCGGGCGAGGATGAGGTGGCCGGTCTTGTTGGGATGCACGCGGTCGCCGCAAAGGCTCTGGGTCGGGCAGTGCTCCAGGTAGCGGTCGAACGCGGCCTGGGTATCGACGAAGACCGCGTCGAACTCGCCGGCCAGCCGCTCCACGACCCGCCCGTACTGGTCCATCATCGCCCGCATGGGGTCGGCCCGGTTCGCCTCCAGGTAGAAGGGGGTCATCAGCACAAGCCCCTTGAGCCCGGGCCGGGAGCGGGCGAGCAGCCCGCGGAGAATGCTTTCGTAGCGATCGATGGTTACCGGGCTGGGATCGGTAAGATTGTCGAACTGCCGCCACACGTCGTTGATGCCGATCATGACCGAGAGCCAGTCCGGGGCGAGATCGAGCATGTCGGTCTGCCAGCGGGCTTCCAGATCGGTCACGCGGTTGCCGCTGATGCCGGTGTTGAGCACGCGGGGGCGCAGGGCGGGCTGGAAGGCGCCGAGCAGGGCCTCGACGAAGGCGACGTAGCCCTCGCCGATCCCGCCGCGCTGGCCGACGGGGCGGGCGCGGCCGCAGTCGGTGATGGAATCGCCAATGAAAAGCAGGGTCTGGTTCGCGGAAATTTTCAGCATGGTGGGCTCCTTGTGGAAAGCCGGAATGGAAGCAGAAAGCCCCCGCCCTGTCCAGCCGCCAGTACGCCGGGCGTGCAGCCGTGAGCGCGGCTGTGCAGTGCGGTGGCTCGACACCGCTTTGGGGTGGCGCTGGCTTGACAGCGGGGGGGGGCGGGGCGGAGGAAGGACCAGGTGCGTGCAAGGTGTTCCTTTCCGCGCCCCAGCGATCCCGGAGGGACCGGATAGAGTAGCCCCGGGTGCCCCGCACCCGGGGATCTGCGGGACGGAATGGAACACGACCCCGGCAGGGGTCGGATAGCACGGGAGGGTGCCTGCACCCGACCCGCCCGCTAGTTTTCTGTTACAGACCACCGCCACCGGTGATCAATACCCGATTTAACACCTGTAGTTCTGCGGATTTAATTTCCAATTCGGTTTCGAAGAACTTTTCCGCGTTCATTTTGTGCCACTTAAACTGTCTATCCGACAAAACTTTCCGCCTCGCTTCGGTGAGATCCCGCGCCAAATCATCTCCGGCCACACGCTTTAAAACCTCTGTCATTCTCTCCACCTGCTGATGCAGGTTTGCCAAATCTTCCAACTCCGTAGTGGAGTATCCTTTGGGCTCCGACCATAAACTTTTGAACCTAGAAAGAGTTCGCTCCGTTAACCCGGCCTTGACCAGAAAAGAGGCGGCAAATGCTACCAACAAAACGAAAAGCAGATATTTTTTCATATTCCTTCTCGGACCGTTTAACATCTTTGTGCGCGGCTGCAAATCCAGGGAGAACAAGCAGTAGCATCCATAGGCGGCCTTCTTCCTGAAACGTCTGGATAGCCGTTGCGACAAATAGCCCATGGACCAGAATAGTAAACAAGGGAGGCGGGATGGACAGCATCGAACTAACCTCATTGTATAGCAGCGCAACGAAATAATCGGAACTACTTCATGTCGGTGTCTGAATCGTAAAACCGGGGGTCCCGCTTTACATTCGGAAACGCACTTCCATAATACACAAGGACAGACGCAATGAATGTACCCGGGAGCAACAAAATCAGGGAAGCCACAACGACGACCAAGGAGGAATCAGCCCCATCATGTATAAAGCTGGCTGACGCTATGGACGAAAAAATTAGATGCACGTAAAGCCAAAGCTTGAGAAATCCACGGATATTCACTAGCCGACCCCCCCCACATTTTCGTTAAAGGTTGGATACATCGAAGTTGAGCTATAGGCATTTTTTAGTTTCAAGCAATTTACGGCAAAAAATCGTACCGTTTTGCACCCTTAAAGCCTCGTTATCGTGCTGATCCGGACGTAACCGGCCCGCGCGTCGGATGCCGAAATACTAACCGCCTACTGTTTGAAATCACCACTGAAATCGAGCTCGACGATTCCAGAACCGCCACATCCGCCTTCGCACAACGTTGATGCCCGGCAAAAACCCTGGTCCGACTCGGTTTCCCCGGTTCCCAGTACGCCGGGCGTGCAGCCGTGAGCGCGGCTGTGCAGTGCGGTGGCTCGACACAGCTTTGGGGTGGCGCTGGCTTGACAGCGGGGGGGGAGACAGTGCGGATGGACGTATTGACGGGGGTGG
This sequence comes from uncultured bacterium, assembly GCA_965651915.1. Classification (GTDB taxonomy): domain Bacteria; phylum Verrucomicrobiota; class Kiritimatiellia; order CBFGVE01; family CBFGVE01; genus CBFGVE01. The sequence continues at coordinate 292 of CBFGVE010000259.1, read as the reverse complement.
GAAAGGCCTGGAGCAGCCGATGGCCGCAACCAAATGGGACCATGGCGGGATCGGGATAGCCACGAAAAGCACGATAAGGCACAAAAATTGAGGGGATAGAACCGCAGATGGACGCGGATTGGGGGGAGGATTAGGCGTGTGTAGGGCCTTGGGTCTGTGGTCTACAGTCTATGGTCTTTTCCGCGCCCCAGCGATCCCTGAGGGATCGGATAGAGTAGCGCCGGGTCCCCAACTCGCCGATCCTACTCGCACTCATCCCCTTCCCCAATCCCAGCGGAGCGCCTCCCGGCCT
>CBFGVE010000258.1:0-4688 GCA_965651915.1 uncultured bacterium | reverse complement strand
CCGCGAAGCAGATCAGCGTGCCCAGCCCGGCGCAGAGAATGACGTAGGGAATGGAGAACAGGAAGGTGTAGAGAAAGAACAGCGGGGTCAGGCCCACGTGGTAGACGTAGGCCCCGATGAAAGGAAGGATGATGAGGAAGAAGGCCCAGGAGGAAAGCCAGGCCGACTCGAGCGTCTTGTAGAGCAGGATCTGGGTCAGGGTGAGCGGCTTGAGCAGCAGGAAAGGCATCTCCTCGGACCGGTAGATCGTCGTGTAGGCGGATATCCCGCCGGAGAGCGCGAGCATGATCGCGAGCCCGAAAAAGAAGAGCGCAAAGAGCCGGTTGAGGATCATCACCCCCATGCCGCCGAGGACGTCGAGAAAGGCGAAGCCCCGCACGAACATGGCGAAGAGGCCGAACACCATCGCGAGCATGAAGCAGGCGATGAAGGCCAGCTTGAACCAGGATTGCTCGCGCGCGATGCGGGGAAGGTTGAGCCCCGAGCGCAAACTCTTCAGCAGGAGGGTGGCAAATCCGTTCATGGCGTGCGATGCAGAGTCCGGCTAGTCCGCATCCCCTTCGCGGCGGGTGAGCTTGAGGAACACATCTTCGAGGCGGCCGTCGATGCGGTGCTCCTCCATGAGCTGGTCGAGGGTGCCGAGGGCGGCGAGGGTTCCCCGGTACATGATGCCGATCCGGTCGGCCATGTCCTCGGCGAGGGCGAGGATATGGGTGGTGAGCAGGATCGTCGTTCCGGACCGGGCTTTCTCGCGCATGAGGTCTTTGATGAGGCGTATGCTGTAGGGATCGAGGCCGATGAACGGCTCGTCCACCAGCAGGATTTTCGGTTCATGCAGCATGGTCGCGGCGTAGACGAGCCGCTGGCGCAGCCCGTGGGAGAGGTCCTTCACCAGGGAGCGGCGGTGGTCGGTCAGACCGAAGAGCTTGAGGGTATCGTCGAGCTGGGCCTCGATCTTCTCGCGCGGCACGCGGTAGAGGTCGCCGACGAAAAGCACGAACTCCGTACAGGTCAGGCGCTCGTAGACGAAGGGGGTGTCGGGAATGTAGCCGGTGATCTTCTTGATCGGCAGCGGATCCTCCTGCATGGAGAGCCCGGCGAGGCGGATCTCGCCGGCATCGGGCTTGAGCAGTCCGCACATCATTTTAATCGTGGTGGTCTTGCCCGCGCCGTTGGGGCCGAGAAAGCAGAAAAGCTCGCCCTCGGGAATGGTGAGGGACAGGTTGTCCACGGCCTTGAGATCGCCATAGCTTTTCGAGACGTTGATCACTTCAATCATCGGCGGGCTCCTCGGTGGCGAGTATCTCGATGGACGCCTTGCCCACCAGGCCCAGCAGCCGGAGCTGGTTGGCGAACTCGCCTTCGAGCAGGGCGATGTGGGTGGCGTCGGCCACGGGCTGTCCGAACGTGGGGTCCAGCTCGATCCAGTCGCCCCCGGCGTAGGCGGCGGGCCAGGCGTGGTAGTAGAACGCGCCTTCGTGGTAGACCAGCCCGACCATGACCTTGCTGGGGATGCCGAGGGCGCGGGCGAGCGCGACGTAGAGGTAGGTGTGCTCGTTGCAGTCGCCTTCGCGCTGGCGCAGCACGTCGACTGCGGAGGGGAGGCTCACCGCCGGATTTTTCTCGATGTTGCGGTAGACCCAGTCGTGCAGCGCCCGGGCCTGGGCCAGCGGTCCTTCGGACTCGCGGACAATGCTGCGGGCCATGCGCTGGATCGCGGGATCGTCGCACTGGATGAACGTGGTGGATTCGAGGTGGGCGGAGACGTCACCCTCTGGGCCGCTGGTGGACTCCTGGCCCGGCCAGCCGGGCTGTACGATGCGGACGACCCAGGAACCGTCGTCTTCGCGAAGGGCTTCCTGGCGTTCGCTGGGGGGGATCTCGAAGTCGGGCGGCGCCCCGCGCAGGCGGAGGCGCAGGAAGCGCTGGTCGCGGGGAGCGGGAAGCGTCTGGCTGGAACGCACCGCCACAGCGGCGAGGAGATCCTCGCCGAGCGCGCCGCCGGGCTTGTAGGCGGTGGCGGCCTGGGCGTCGGCCGCCTCGAGAATCCAGCCGAGCGGGCTGAGCTGACGGACCATGCGGCCCTGCCCGTCCATCCACGACTGCATCGTCATACCCATGTAGTCGACCTCGAAGCGGGTGGTCTCGACCAGTTCGCCGGCGATCTCGATGGTCTCGCGGGCAACCGAGCGCACGACCGAATCCTGGATGGTGAGCGAGACCGGATCGAGCATGCGCACCCGGAGGGAGCGGCCCGGCTCGAGCTGCTTGAGCTGCATTTCGAGCATCGGCGAATAGATGAGGACATCGTCTGGGATATCGATGCTCACCCGCTGGCGGTTGGCCCCGGTGACGATCTGCACATCGAAGCGCGTACCACGTTGGCGCTGCCCCTGGAGCTTCATCGAATACCGATCGCTGTCGAGCGCGAAGCTGAATTTCTGGAGCTGGTAAAGCGCGTCGAGAGAGGCGCCGCTGGTCACCTGTACCTGCTGCTGCGCCCCCATGAGATTGAGGTGTAGCTCGGTGCGGTTCGAGAGGACGAACTGTTCGGCGGGGTCGCCCTCGCGGGTATCGAGCACGGTGTGGCTGTAGCCGACATGCTGGTCGTTGAACAGGATCCTCATCCACTGGTCGCTCACCACCACGCCGTCGGAGAGCAGGCTGCGGTAGCCGGCCATCGAGCGGGCGAACCACTCGGGAAAGGCCTCGTTGCGCAGCAGCCAAGCCATGGAGGCCAGCCAGCCGAGCATGATGACGAGGAGAAGGATGCGGCGCTTCATGCTACCAAACCACCTCGACATTCGGATAGAGGGGGATGGTTCGGTCGCATGAGACCATCTTCAAGCGCCGAAGTTGGCATTCGGCGACGAGCACTCGGTCAAAAGGGTCATTATGAATGTCAGGCAGGCAGACGGATAACATCACGGCTTCCCTACCTAAAGGTAGCTCGATCAAACCGTGGTGATCCACGGAGCGCTGGATAAACGCCTCCGGGGTGACGGGAAGATTGAGGCGCCCTCTCTGGGCTAGAAGCGCGATTTCCCACGCGCTGGCAATTGAGACATAGAGTTGGCCGAGATGGGCGGAAAGCACGGATAGGGCTTCGCGGGATAATTTTTGTGGATCGGATGCCATCCAGATCCAGGTGTGGGTATCGAGCAAAATCATCGGAGATTCTCAGGCCAGTCTGCGCCGTCGAGTGGGGCTGCGGGGTCGCCTATGAATTTTGCCCCCAGTAGCGAGGGGTCGGGGGTGAGCACGCCGGACTTGCTCCGATGGGGAACCAGGTCGGCAACAGGCTTGTTATGCCGACAAATAACCAGGGTACGACCCTCCGACTCGACTGCGTTCAGAAGCTGCGAGAAATGGAGCTTGGCCTCGTACAGGTTGTAGCTTGTTTTCATGGAGAAACCATAGCCCCGAAGAACAATCTGGTCAAGTTTGGCCAACGTCCCGGCTTCTCCGGCGGCGCGTTCGTCGATCCCTACACCAACGGGCTCAGCCTCGCACCATACAAACCCGGCCATTTGGCACCCCCAGCGGGGACAGGGAGCCATCCCGGTCCCCGCTTTATTATTTTTGCTTATTGAGGTTGACTCACGTATTACCCGGTAATACTTTCTGCATCGCTCCCCCATCCCGGGTCCGCCGGGCGGGGGGCCGAGGCCAGTAGCCAACCCCCTTCACCAGGAGCCTATCCATGCGCCAGATTCCCATCGCCCTGCTCGCCGCCGCGCTCGCCGCGCCGACAGCCTTCGCCCAGGATGCCGCGCCCCGCCAGGGTCCGGGGGGACGGCCTGTCCTCAGCCTCAACCCGGACATCTCGGCGATCATCGACGCGAACTTCCACCGCTACAGCGGCGACGAGGCGCCCTCGGAGATCCGCGCCGAGCTGCCTGGCTTCGGCGGCGGTGGCCACGTCCACGAAGGCGGCCACGACCACGGCTTCGAGGAGGGCTTCAATCTGCGCCATGTGGAACTGGTTCTCGCCGCCGATGTGGACCCCTATTTCAGGGCCTGGGTGATCGTTGGCGTAGAGGAAGAGGGAGCCGAGCTGGAGGAGGCGGTTATGGAAACCACCTCGCTGCCCTACGGCCTGCAGCTCAGGCTCGGCAAATTCCTGAGCGACTTCAGCCGCCAGAACGCCGAGCACCCCCACGCCTGGAGCTTCACCGACGCTCCCATGGTCCACGAGGCCTTCTTCGGCGACCACGGCCTCAACGAGAAAGGCGTACAGCTTTCCTGGCTCGCCCCCACCCCGGTCTTCCTGAAGTTCGGCGTTGAAATCCTCCAGGGCGACAACGAGCAGGCCTTCGCCCAGCTCAGCGAGGAGGGACTCCCCGAAAATAGCGCCCCGCGCCTCGGGGTCGCCTGGGTCAAGTTCGCACCGGATCTCGGCAACCGCCACGCCCTCCTGCTTGGCGCGTTCGTCGCCCGGGGCAAGCACCAGGAGGAGCATGCCCACGAGGACGAGGAGCACTTCTTCGACGGCGACCACACCCTGTGGGGTGCCGACTTCGTCTACAAGTACACCCCGTCGAGATCCTACGGACACGGCTTTTTCACCCTCGAGGGCGGCTACATCGGTCGCGAGAAGGATCTCGAAGAAATCGGACATGACGAGCACATCGTCAGCAGGCAGGACGGCCTCTACCTCCAGGGCGTCTACGGCTTCGCCCCCCGCT
>CBFGVE010000257.1:0-4694 GCA_965651915.1 uncultured bacterium | reverse complement strand
CCTACGCGCAGAAGCACCTCTTCGACGAGATTCACACCGTCGATATTATCGACTGCAATGCCGGAAACCACGGGCTCCCCTTCGCCACCAACTTCAACCCCGAGATCAACATCCGCGAAATTACCGCGAATGGCCGCTACTGGGAGGCGGGGGAATGGAAGGAAACCAAGCCGCTCGAGGTCCACCAGAGCTTCGATTTTCCCGAAGTTGGGCCGAAGGAGATCTACCTGCTCTATCACGAGGAGATGGAGTCGCTGGTCAAGCACATCAAGGGGCTCAAGCGAATCCGCTTTTGGATGACCTTTTCGCAGAACTACCTCACCCATCTGAAAGTGCTGGAAAACGTGGGCATGACCCGCATTGATCCCGTCGATTTCCAGGGCCATAAGATCATTCCTATCGAGTTTCTCAAGGCCCTGCTGCCCGATCCCGCCTCGCTGGGTCCGCTGACCAAGGGCAAAACGGTAATAGGCTGCGTTTTCGACGGAATAAAGGATGGACAGCGCAAAACCGCCTACATCTATAACGTCTGCGATCATGAGGAATGCTACCGGGAGACCAACTCGCAGGCGATTTCCTACACCACCGGCGTGCCCGCGATGATCGGCGCGAAAATGATCGTGTCCGGCGTCTGGAAGAAGCCGGGCGTGTGGAACCTCGAGCAGATGGATCCCGACCCCTTCATGGCCGACCTAAACCAGTATGGCCTGCCTTGGGTCGTGGAAGAGAACGGCGACTGGAAAGTCTAGTTTCGGCCGCCGCGGTGGCTTCTAAACGGGCACTCTCCATTGGAAAAGTGCATCTGTTCGGGACAATGACCGCCTGGATGCCCGGGCGCTCGAACAACTTCAACAGGATCCGAAGGCTTTCGACTGAGTAGTCTCGTTTTGAGACGCTAGATGCAGTCGGCTGAGAGGCCCAGTTTCTGTAGCGCCTTCAGTGTGGAGGGGCCGACGGCTAGCCATTCCCGCTTCGCATGGTGCTCTGCGGGGTATAGGTCGAAGTAGTAGTTTACCGCGCTTGTGCTGGTGAAGAGTACCCGGCCAATCGGTAGGCGGGGGTAGTCCGGCCGGTCGATGCGGCGATTGGCGTAGAAGATCTTGGGGTGCAGCGTAATGCCCAGCTCCCGCAAGGCCTCGGCACGGTCCGCACGGGGCGCGGCGTCGGAACAGGGATACAGATAGTTGCCGCTGAATTTGCCGGCAATTTCTTTCGATAGCGAGGCGACCCCCCCGAACGTGCTTTCTCCCGCATCGGCGCGCAGTCCGTAGCGCAGAAGTTCCTCGGCGGTCGAAGGTCCAACCGCGAGCAACTTCAGTCCTTTTAGATCGCGTGCGTCGCCTTCGGCGAGTACGGCTTCCATGAAGGTTTCAACCGCGAAACGGGACGGAAAGAGCACGCCCTGGAGTTTCGCCCGCTGTTGATTCCAGGCCGCATGGCGATCGGCGAGGGGGGCTGCCTCCAGGCGGATGAGTGGCCAGTGGATCAGGGGGCCGTACTTGAGGAAGTGGTCCGGATTGGTACCGACGAATAGGGTCCATCCCTGGTCGGGGAAGCTGCGCATGCCGATCAGGAACACGGCGGGCCGGGCTAGATTGAAGGTGGCGGCGTCGGCGAGCCGGGCATGAAGAATTTGTTCGTCGGGGTAGCCGAGGCGCTGGGCGGCGATGAGAGGGGTGTCGTCGCTCCATCCGGAGGCAAGGAGCCGCTGGCGGAGTTCGCTTGCGGTAGTGACACCCATGTAGATGGCGAGGTTTCCGGATCCTGGTCCGGGCAGCGGGTCGGGGGTGCTTCCGGCAGATTTGTAGCCGGGAATGAACAGGATGCGGCCGCCCTCGCCGCGGTGGGTCAGGGGGGCGTGGGCGTGGGCTGCTGCAATCTGGGCGGCAGTGGGGGCGGTGACAACGTCGGCGCGCAGATTCCAGGCAGAGAGAAATTCTAGTTACTCACTCAGGTGGCCGTAGATGCATGGGTCGCCGCCATGCAGGCGGACGACCAGCTTCCCTTTCTCGGCTTCTTCGAGCAACCGGCGGTGAATGTCGTGCTGCTCGACCAGCTTCTTTCCGCCCATCTTGCCAACGGGTTCGGCTCTGTCCTGAATTTTTTCGAGGATTTCATCGGGGATGAGGCGGTCGTGAAGGATGATGTCGGCGCGGGCAATGTATCGGCGGGCGCGCTCGGATAGGAGGGCCGGATCGGCAGGGCAGCCGACGAGGGCGACCAGGCCTGCGGTTCGGCGGACGTCAATCTGGCGGCAGGCGTTGAGCAGGTCTTTGCGGTCAGCGCGCACCACGATGGCGAGGCGTCCCTGCTGGGGGGCAGACTCGTAGGGGAGATAGGCACGGATTCGTTGCTGGAGGCCGAGGCGCTGAAGGGCGCAGGCGGCGATGACTACTGCGTCGAAGTCGCCCTGGTCGAGCTGCGCGATACGCTGGCCGATGGTGCCGCGAATGGCTTTGAGCGAGGCAGAGGGATAGAGGGTTTTGAGCGCGTCGCTGCGGCGCGGGCTGCTGGTACCGAGGACGCGGGGGGCGAAATCTGCCGGTGCATCTTCGCGGAACACCAAGGCGTCGCGGATGTCTTTCGCCGGAAGGAGCGCGGCGATGACTAGTCCGTCGCGCAGGCGCTGGGGCAAATCCTTTGCGGAGTGTATGGCTAGATCGGCCTGTCCCTGAAGCAGGGCCTCGTCGAGATCGCGGGTGAAGAAGTCGTCGGGGATGGAAGGATCGGTCAGCGGTGTTTTGAGGTTGGTATCGCCGGGCGTGGGGAGGACCAGGGGAACGAAGGAGGTGTTGGTCGGCAAGAAGGGGCGGAGCTGTTCGAGGGCTTCGCCAACCTGGATGCGTGCGAGTTCGCTGGCCCGCGAGACCGCAATCAATTCCGCTGCGCCCATGCCTCGGCTCCATCCCGGATGATCTGGGCGGCGACCAGTGCGCACTGGCGGCGCTCCTCGGTGTTCACGTTTGCTCGCTTCTCGACATCGAGCAGCCCCAGGTAGCGGACGCCCTCCAGGCCGGGTACTTCGGAATGGCAATCGGCGGGTTCGCCGAGGTCAACGATGTGCAGGGGGCGGCGGGCGTGAACGAGATGGTGCGGATAGAGCAGAGGGTGGGGGGCTGCCGTGGCGGTAACGATGCCCGCGACATCATCGAACAGGCCCGCCATGTCGTCCAGGCCGGCGCTGAACCCGTCAAATTCCATAGCCAGCATCATCGCCTTCTGGGGGCAGCGGCTGACGACGCGGACCGGGCTTTTCCCGCGCTTGTTGAGGTAGCGGGCGGTGCTGGAGGCCAGCGAGCCGGAACCCACCACGGCCACGGGGGCGCCCGGTTCGATGGCGTCGATGAGCAGGCGGGCGGCGATGCCGCTCAATGACGTCAGGTTGGCGTCGATACCACTCTGCCTGCGGGCCTTGCGGGCGAGGGAGAGGATTTGCTGGAAGACACGGTCGAGCCGGGTCTGATTGGCGCCATGCTGCTGGTGGAAGATTTTGTAGGCGTTGCGGTACTGGCCCATAATTTCCAGCTCGCCTAGGATACGGCTTTCGAGCCCGGCGGCGATGCGGGCGATGCGTTCGAATGCCTCGGCCTCCCTGAAGAGCCCGGCGGAGTGCTGTTCCAGCCAGTTGGGCAGGCTGGCGGCGTAGCATTCGGTACGCTGGCAGGTTTCGAGGACGAGCACCGGCTGTTCGGAGCGGCGGATCTCTTCGACGAGGCGCGCTCTTTCCTTGGGGGATTCGGTTTTAAGTTCGCAGCCGGTCAATTGCATGGGAAATAAGCTCCCGCAGGGCGGGTTCGTCGTTGGTTTCAATTAAGCCTATTAAGTCGGGATTTGCAACGATATCTTTTAGCGCATTGCTCCGGGCCTGTCCAGCCGGGAGGTTTTCTCTGGCTTCGGAAAGGAGGCGCGCGGCAGTCTCCCAGCCCGGACCGATTTGCTCATCGAGCCATTTTCGCATGCGGGAGGCGAGGGCGGGGGCCTGGCCGCCGGTCAGGATGGCCAGCAGCAGGGGGCCTTTCATCACCATGGAGGGGTAGTGGAAGTCGCAGGAATCGAGTTTGTCCTCGGTATTCAGAGGGATGCGAAGAGCGCTGCACCAGCGGTCAAGATCGCGGGCCAGTGCCTGGTCGGCGGTGGATTCGATAACGAGGTCGTGGTCGGTCACATCCTCATCCGTAGGGGTGCCGTGAATGACTTTGACTCGCTGGTCAGCTAGGCATTGGGGGCAGAAGGCGGGTTCGCCGACCGGGAGGTAGGCGGTGATGGCGCGCCAGTCGAATTCGATGGCATGGCGCAGACGGCAGAGCTGCGGGTTCCGGCATCCGCCGACGAGCAGCAGCCTGCGTCCGCTGGTCACCCAGCCTATGGGGAAGGCCTTCCTCCGGGACGTCGGGGGTACCGAGGGCCCGGCAGGTTGGCCGGCGCTAGATGGTGTAGTCATCGAGGCCCTGCTTGGGCAAGTCGCGGTGGGGCTGGCAGATCATGCCCGCGCCCACGGTGAGGTTGCTCGACTCGTCCACGATGATGAAGCTGCCGGTCTGGCGGTTGCGGCTGTAGTAGTCGTGGCAGAGGGGCACGCTCGAGGTTAGCTTCACGCGGCCGATTTCATTGAGCCCGAGCGTATTCGCCTCGTAGTCGCGTTCCAGCGTCTGTATGTCCACGCGGAATTCGAGTTCGCGAATCATGCAGCGGGC
>CBFGVE010000256.1:0-4698 GCA_965651915.1 uncultured bacterium | reverse complement strand
GCTAGGCGGCAAGGGCTGGCGGCGCTGGGTGCCGCGGGGGCGCTCAAGGCTTGGCGAACGGTAGGGCAGGCCCTGGGCCGCCTCGCGGACGGCCTTGGCCAGCTCCTCGAAGGGCGAGCCCTTCACCACGAAGCCGAGGGCGCCGCTGGCGGTTGCGTACTGGGCATAGCGGCTGTGGTCGAACATGGTGAGCACCACGACCTGGCACCGGGGATGGGCGGCGCGGATCGAGGGAATGGCGGCGAGGCTGTTGCCATCCGACAGCTTGAGGTCGAGGACCACCACGTCGGGCACGAAGGATCGCAGCTTCCAGTGTAGTTCCACCATCGAGCTGGCCTCGGCCAGTACCGAGATATCGCGGTGCTCCCGGAACTTGGCGCGCAGGCCTTCCCGGAACATCTCGTGATCGTCCGCAAGAATCACCCCAATCATGGGTTCCTGTTCTCCTGGATGTTAGACGGGGGCGGGACCGGTGGACTCGCGCACGACAAGTTCGACTGGCAGCACCTCGCGGCACTCGGCGATTTCCTCGCGGAACAGCATCAGCAGCCGCTCGCAGGCGATGCGGCCGATGTTGTAGAGGGGATGGCGGATGGTGGTGATCGAAGGCGTGGTGTAGGACGCGGCTGGCACGTCGTCCATGCCCATCACCGAGACCTGTTCGGGGACGCCGATTCCGGCGGAACGCAGGTAGCGCAGGGCGCCGACCGCCATCTTGTCGTTGCCGGCCATGATCGCGGTGATCCGGGGATTTGCGGCGAGCAGGCGCTGGGTGGCGCGGTAGCCCTCCTCTTCGCTGAAACGGCCGTCGGCCCAAACCAGATCCTTCTCGGCGACGCCGCCCTCCCGGCAGAAGCGCTTGAAGTGGTCGGTGAAGTCGTAGGCGGTCTGGATGTTGGTGCCGTTGATCAGGCCGATCGCGCGGTGGCCGAGGCCGAGGAGGTGGTCGGCGGCGAGCCGGGCCGAGGCGACGTAGTCCGCCGCGACGTAGTTCAGGTTGATGTCGGGAAAGTAGTGGTTGACCAGCACGAAGGGGTAGGGCTGGTCCTCGAGGCCGCGCAGGTACTGGTCGTAGAGCGACGAGGCGATGAACAGCATGCCGTCGGCCCGCCGCGACTTGAGCAGGTTGAGGTACTCGTGGGAGCGGATGAACTTGAGGTTGGCGACGTCGAGCACCATCTTGTAGGACTGCTCGGCGGCGTACTCGTAGATGCCGCTCACGATCTTGCCGAAATAGGCGTCGGCGAAGATGTGGTCGAGGTGGGGGATGACGATGCTGACGGTATGGCTCGATTTAGACGCCAGCCCCCGAGCCTGGGTATTGGGCTGGTAGCCCCGCCTCGCCACCGCCTCAAGCACTTTCTGCCGGGTCAGCTCGCTAATCCGCGGGTTGCGGTTGAGCACGAGCGAAACGGTGCTGAGTGAAACCCCGCATTCTCGGGCAATATCTTTGATGGTGGTGCGTGGCATGGAAAGCGTATACCCCAATTCCGACGGTGCGGTTTAAGACCCGTGAAAAAAAGTTCTTGGCCGCATTATCGGGCCAACCCTTAGCGGGGTCATGCAAAAAAATCGGTAAAACGCGAATTTTTGGCTTTTGGGGTTGCGGCGGGCGGAAAAGTAGGGAATTATACGCGGCCTTGCACTCCGAGGCCCCCTTCGTCTAGTGGACTAGGACATCAGGTTTTCATCCTGGAAACAGGGGTTCGATTCCCCTAGGGGGTACCATCCTCCGGCCTCCGCGCCTCCCGGTTCCAATCTCCGGAACCTCCCCGCCTCCCGCGCTCCAAGCCTTGGAACCTTTTCCCGCGCCTGGTTCCGATGCTTGGAACTTCCCTTGAATCCGCCGGGATTGGGGCTATGATGGATCACGACCCACTCACCCGTGCTAATTGGAGGTGCCCCGTGAACCGCTTCCCCTTCCTCGCCGCCCTGGTGGCGGCTGTGTTGCTGACCTGGATGCTGGCCGATGTGCGGTCCGGCGAGCAGCCCGCCGAGCCCGCCGCCAAGCCGGCCCCCGCCACCCTCGACGATGTCGTCGCCCGTCTCGACAAGCTGGAGAAGCGCATCGAGGAGATCGAGTTCAAGCTTGGCCCGCCCATTCCCGCCCCGGTCACGATGCAGCGCATGTGGAACGACCTGCGCGATCTCGACAACGAAGTGCGGCGGGCTACCGACGGCGTATCCCGCCTCGAAAACGAGGTTCGCCGCCTCGAGCGCGACCGCTAGCGGGCCTCACTTGGCCGAGAGGGTCAGGTCCATCTCGACCCGCTCGAAGATGGGGCCCAGGTCCAGTTCGGCCTTGAGCGTGTAGGTTCCAGGCTTCAGCCCTTTCGGCGTCCAGCCCACCGGGCTCGTGCTCTGTTGCGGCAGGTTGATGTAGTCGTCGAGCGTGACGTCGATCCGGTGCCGCATCGCCACCCGCTGGTTCTCGGGGTTGACGACTCGGATCTCGATCCTCCGGCCCAGTCCCTGCAGCGGAATGAAGCGGAAGGGCCCCATGTTCATGTCTACCAGGAGCCGGTCCCGGGTGACAGATCCCTTCACCTCGGGAGTCTGGGCGAGCGGGAGGGCCTTGGCGGTGCCGCCGGGCGAGAGGAGGTACTCGTTGTTGGGGAGCAGGCCTCCGGTCCGCAGCCGGGCCGCTCCGGCTGGCGTGCGCAGGCTGATGGTGTTGACTAGGTGGACCAGTTCGGGGCGCTTGTTGATGCCCGCGAAAAGCTGCATGTCATGGGAGACCTCGGCCCGCCCGAAGCGGGTGTCGAGGCGCGGGAGGTTGAGGCGGGCGACCGGCTCGCGCCGGCCCGGGGAAAAGTGAGGGGGGAAGTCGAATCGGCTCGACCGGATCTGCTGGGTTTTCTCCCGGAGCGGTGCCGAGGGGTTGTGGACGAGCAGGCGGCGGGAGCCGCCGACGTTCTCGGGCGGGGAGAGGGCGAGGTAGAGCAGGTTGCTGGCGGCGGGTCCATACTGGATCGCGTAGAACGCGTAGTCCGGGAGAGCCTCGCCGAATAGCGCGGCAACCGCGTCGCCTTCCAGCGGCGGGACGGCCTCGTAGGCGACGCCGAGAAAGCTGGGTCCGGCCTCGGCCTCGGCATTGGCTTTGGCTTCAGTCTTGGGTGCCGGGGCGGGGGCATCAGCGGCGGGTTCAGCGGGTGGCGCCGCCTCGGCGGGCGCCTGCTGCTGGACGTAGGCCTGGTCTTCGGCGCTCAGGGCGTCGAGGGCGATGGCGAACTGGCGCCCGTCTGCCGTTTTCAGGCGGACCTGGCCGTCGTTGAAGCCGTCGAACTCCGCCTCGACCGTAGCCCCGGATACGCTGGTCCACGTCCGCGCGGGGGCAAGGCCCGCGCAGAGCAGCAGCGCCGCTAGGAGCCATGTGCGGGAGTTCATGCGGAGGGCCAGTGGGAGGGAAGCGCTTCGGGCTGCTCGCAGGTGGTGGCGAGATCGATGTGTCGGCCTTGGGCGGAGGATTGCTCGAAGGCGAGCATGATTTCCAGCGCGTGCAGGGCGAGGGCGGCGGAGGCGCGCGGTTCGCGGTCCTCGAAGATCGCCGAGGCCAGCTCGGCGACGCCGATGCCGCGCCCGCCAGGCTCGCGGTGGGTATGGGGCACGTCTTCCCAGCGCCGTCCGTCGCGGCCGAGAAGGCGGACGGGCCCGCCGAAAAGGTTGGGGTCGGGCACGCTGAGGCTGCCTTCGGAGCCGTAGATCTCTATCCTCGGTAGGTTGGCGCCCCAGATGTCGTTGCTCACCAGGAGGGTGGCGATGGGGCCGCGGGCGAATTCCACGGTGCCGGTGAGGTGGGTGGGGGTTTCGACCCGAATATGTTCGCCGTGCTTGGCCTGGCTGGTGATGAGCCGCTCGGGGAAGGTGATGCGGGCGCTGCCGCTCACCCGGCGGGCGGGGCCGAGGAGGTTGAGCAGGGCGGAGACGTAGTAGGGGCCCATGTCGAGCATGGGGCCGCCGCCGCGCTTGTAGAAGAATTCGGGGTCGGGATGCCAGTGCTCCATGCCGTGGTTGGTGAGGAAGGCGACGGCGGCGACCGGCTCGCCGATGCGGCCCTCGTCGATCAGCCGGCGGCAGGTCTGGATGCCCGCGCCGAGCATGGTGTCGGGCGCGCAGGCGACCTTGAGCCCGCGCTCTCTGGCGGTCTCGACCACGGCGCGGGCCTCGTCGAGCGCGATGCCGATGGGCTTCTCTGAGTAGACGTGCTTGCCGGCGCGCAGGGCCTGCAGGCTGACCTCGGCATGGGCGATGGGATAGGTGAGGTTGACGACGATCTGGATCTCGGGATCGGCCAGCAGCTCCTCGACCGTGCAGGCCCGGGGAACGCCGAATTCCTCGGCGCGTTCGCGGGCGCGGTCGAGGTCGAGGTCGGCGCAGGCCGCGAGTTCGACGAAGGCGTAGGGCTTGGTGTAGCGGGCGTAGTGGGGAAAGATGTTTCCGCAGCCGATGATGCCGAATTTTACGCGCGCTGACATAGAGGCCCTCTCCTGGGTTGAGATGGACCCGGCGGGCGCTCTGACCGGTGATCGGTGCGCCCGCCGGGAATATGAGAGCACTCTACTTCTTTTCAAACGCGGCGTCAAATGCCACGCCGGAGGGCGTGAAATCGAGCCGCTTCACAAAGGCGCAGGACTCGGCCGCGCCGTGCTCGCGGTCCATGCCGATGTCTTCCCATTCCACGCTGAGCGGTCCCTGGTA
>CBFGVE010000255.1:0-4699 GCA_965651915.1 uncultured bacterium | reverse complement strand
ACCCGCGGCATGCGCGAGTATCTTAGCGGCACGATCTTCGGCCATCCCGTGACAGTGGTGTTCTCGCGCTGGGGCAAGGTCGCCGCGTCCTCCACCGCGACGACCCTGGTCGAGCGCTACGGTGCGGAGTCCATCATTTTTACCGGGGTGGCCGGCGCGGTGGACCCGTCGCTGAGGCTGGGCGACGTGGTCGTCGCCGACAGTCTCGTCCAGCACGACATGGACGCCAGCATTCTGCCCGGCATGGCCCGCTTCGAGATTCCGCTGCTCGGGGTCTCCCGCTTCGGGGTTCCCTCCGGCCTCGTCGAGGCGGCAAAACAGGCTGCCTTCGATTATTTAGCCGAAAGCCTGGTGGGGGATGTTGGCGCGGAGGCCCTGAGGGAGTTCGCCATCACGGAGCCACAGGTTGTAACCGGGACGGTGGCCAGCGGCGACCAGTTCATTGCCGATTCTGCGGTCGCCGCTCGACTGGCCGAGGCGCTTCCGGGATTGCGCTGCGTGGAAATGGAGGGAGCGGCGGTGGCCCAGGTCGCCCATGAGCACGGTGTGCCCTGCCTCGTGCTGCGGACTATTTCGGACCGGGCCGATCATAGCGCCGCCATCGATTTTGCGCGCTTCGTCGCCCAGGTGGCCAGCCCGATCACCGGTGGCGTTGTTCTGCGAATGCTTCGGGACTATCCGAGCTGAGGGCCCCGCCTCGATAGAGACGAAAACGACCCAAGTTTTCGAGAGGGGGCTGTGACCCCCTACGGCGTTTCTCCAAGCGCAACGTGTTAAAGAGCCGACCTGGTCTCAGGGGCTGGGGAGGGGGGCGGGCAGGTGGGGAAGGATGTTGCGGGCGAGAAATTCGGTGATCTCGGCCTTCACTTCGTTTCGGAGGTGGATGTTGTCGCCAGAAATGTAGTGGTTGACCTTGGGCTGGGTGTAGGCGAAGAGGTCGCTGACGGCCACGTTCATCTCCTTCATCACCTCGGCGGCGGCGGCGTTGTAGGCTTTGGCGGAGGTGAGGTACTTGGGAAAACGCTGGATCACGCCGTCGCCGCGGGTGCCGGTCGAGCTGCACCAGACGAGGTGCGCATTGGGGGCGTGCTCGCGGAATACCTGGACGACTTTGCGAAGACGGTTGGCATAGCCGACGCTGCCCTTCTCCGGCGTGGTGTCCGAGGCAAACTCGTGTACCCCCATGTTGAACTGGATGACGTGAAAGGGTCCTCGGCTTTGCAGGAATTTGGCGAGCGTGTCGTCCTTCAGCGCTCCGGCGGAGGTGTAGAACCCGCTGCCTTGGTAGTTGTTGCCGACCAGCACGTTGGCTTTGCCGGCCAGAAGGCGGCGCATGGTGTCGATCTGCCCGATCGCGATGGAATCGCCGATGAGTAGAACCCGGGGAAGCCGGGAATCCTCTATGTAGAGTTCGCCGAGCAGCGAGTGCCGGGGGAATTGGTCGGGCTTGGTGGTGCCTGCCGTAGTCAGCTTGTCGCTGTCGGTTCTGAAGGGCAGAACGGGCCGGTTTCGTCCATCGTAGAGATTCGCGCCCCGCTGGGGAAGGTCTTGCCACGCATAGCGGACTTCGGACGGCTCGGAAACGCCGGGGGCGCTAACCGCGATTTGGTTGTCGCGCGCCACCGCGCCGGCCCAGACCCACCGCTGGCCATCCTTGACGATCAGACCTTTCGCCGGGCCATCCTTGAACCGCAGCGGGCCGCTGGTGTCCTTGAAGGTGAGCAGGATGTGGCTTCCCCGGCGCTCGTGGGTGGCGAGCGAAGGGAAAAGGGCCGCGCGATCCTTGCGGTGCTGACTGAAAAAGCTTTCGATCACCCGCTCGGAAATGGTTGCGACCTTGGGGTTGTGGCCGAGGTCAACGGTGGGCACCACCACAGTGGCGGGAAAGTTCTGGGCCTTGGCTTGCGCTTCGCGCAGATCGGCACCGGCGCGGTCGTCGTAGAGACGATTGCGCTCGCTGCGGCGCTGGACGATGGTGACCACCATTTCGGGCTGGCCCGCGTTCCTGCGGAATCCGGCGAGGGCGCTCGGCAGGAGCTTCCCATACTGGGCGGCCCGCACCGTGCTTGCGTTGTCCTCGCCGTGGTCCCAGATCATTCCGCGCACCGGGAGTCCGGCCAGGGGGGCCACCAGCCCATTGAAGTTCACGGCGGGGGCTTCGAGCTGCTGGGCCTTGGGCGCTTTGGGGGTGGGGGCGTCCTCTGGTTCGAGGGGGAGCTGCTCGCCGGCTTTAATCCAGGCCTCCATGCGCTTGGCATAGTCGGCCTCGATTTGCTCGATCTGCTTAGCGAGTCCGCTCTGCGCGTGGAAGTCGAGAATGGGCTTTGCGGCCGGGTTTTGTTCGAGCATATCGCGGGGAATCCAGGATTCGAGCGGGCTTGCGGCCTGGAGCACGATAATGCCGACCGGGGCTTTGGTGCGCTGGACGAGTTCGCGGGCAAGCGAAATGGCAAAGGCCGATGCCTTGCCGCCGCCCGACTGCCAGCGCCCCTGGAGTTCGTTCTGCGGCAGAAACGATCCTTTGGATTCGGACTGGAATACCGCGATGGACGGCTCTTCTCCGCCCTTGGGCAGATTTCCCTGTGGCTGCCAGGCCAGGCCGCCTGCGGCGATTAGCACGTCCCCAATCCAGATCGGATGGACTTTTAGCTCGTTCCGGGCGGTTACCTTCAATTCAAGCGCATTGCCCGAGGCAGGCATGGCGGGAAACTCTACCCGCCACTGCCCTTCCTGGTTGGCCCGGGCGGTTGCCTGGTGACTTCCCAGTCGAACGAGGACGGACTCGCCGGCGGTGGCGGTGCCCCAGACCGGAATCGTCGAGCCCTGCTGGAGCACGGCGCCTTTCGTGAACAGGCTGGAGAGCTTGGCATCGGCGAGGGCCGATCCGGTGAGGGAAGCTCCGGCAATCCCGGTGGCGAGGAGGAAGATGCGCAATGCGGTCATTGGAAGTTCCTAGTGATCGTGTTCATACAGGTGGTGTTCGCAGGAGAGTCCATTCTGGTAAGCGGTCCCCGGATGCGCAATAAAAATAAAAATCTTTTGATCTCGGAAGCGGTTCCGGTATGGCCTCAGGCTTTCTTCCTCGAAACCCTGTTCGGTTCGGGGTTGCCTTCGTGTTCCACTACAGCGTATCCTGCGCACTTATGCGCCGTCCGCTCCCAGGTCCGACATGTCTTGCGGGGATCCTCCTGGCCTTTCTGGCGGTAGGCCTCCCGGCCGAATCCCTTACCCTCAAGGTAGGTCTCTACCAGAACGCCCCAAAGGTATTTGCCGACGAGCAGGGGACGCCGAGCGGCCTTTTTGTCGACCTGCTTGGAGAGGTCGCGGAGCGGGAGGACTGGAAACTAATCTATGTGCCCGGCGACTGGGCGGAGTCCCTCCGGCGGCTCGAAGAGGGGACCATCGACCTGATGCCCGATGTCGCCCGCAACCCCGAGCGCGACCACCGGTTCGATTTTCACCACGTCCCTGCGCTCCAAAGCTGGTCTCAGGTCTACGTTCGCCCCGGCACCGAGATGCAGTCGATCCTCGACCTTGATGGCCGCGTGCTGGCGGTGCTTGGCGCATCCGTTCAAGAGGTGGCCGTGCGGCGGATGGTTGAGGGCTTCGGCCTCGATACGACCCTAAAGGCAGCCCCCAGCTTCGATGAAGCCTTCGGTATGGTTGCCAGCGGGGAAGCCGATGCCGTGGTGGCCAATCACTTCTACGGCGACTACCACCGGCACCGCTTCGGCCTCCAGCGGTCCCCGGTGGTCCTGCAGCCCGAACAGCTTTTTTTCGCCACCCGACGGGGGGCGCATCCCGAGGTGCGCGAGGCGATCGACCGCCATTTGCGCGCCTGGAAGGCGGACAGCGACTCTCCCTACTACCAAGCCCAGGCGCACTGGATGGGCGAGCATCCCCGGGTGCTCGTGCCCGAGGAGGTCTGGAAGGCCTTGGCGCTGGTCGGCTTCCTGCTCGCGGTCGCCCTGGTGGCGGCGGCGCTCCTAAAGGTTCAGGTGGCCCGCCGCACCCGGGAGCTGCGGGAGAGAAACGTGCATCTGCAGGAGGTTTTGGCCGAGCTGAGCGCGACCCGCGAACTCGCGCTCAAGCAGGAGCGGCTCCATATCCTGGGGCAGATGGTCAGCGGCATCGCCCACGACTTCAATAACTGCCTGACCTTGGTCCAGGGGCATGCCGAACTGCTGCGCATGGCGGTGGATCGGGGCGAGGCGGCCCCGGAGGAGACGCTGGCGCAGCTCAGAGTGGTCGAAGAGGCCGCCCGCGACGGCAGCGCAATCGTCAGCCGCATGCGCGCCTTCTACCAGGCGCAGGACGCGAACGCCACCTGGGAGACCCTGCGGCTCGATGTGCTGGCCCGCGACGTCATTGATCTCTCGCGCCCCCGCTGGGCCACCCAGGCACGGGGCGACAAGGTGACCATCCGGGTGCGCGACGAGCTGGAGCGGGTGCCTCCGGTCTACGCCTCCCGGCATGAGATACGTGAAGCCCTGCTCAATCTCGTTTTCAATGCGGTGGACGCGATGCCCGGAGGCGGCGAACTGACTTTCCGTACGCGGAAGGTGGGGGAGCTGGTCGAAGTAAGCATAGCCGATACGGGCATGGGCATGAGCGAAGAAGTGATGGAGCAGTGCCTCCGGCCCTTCTTCACCACGAAGCGCAGCGAGGGAACGGGAATGGGCCTGAGCATGGTCGAAGG
>CBFGVE010000254.1:0-4706 GCA_965651915.1 uncultured bacterium | reverse complement strand
GACTGGGCGGACTGGGAGAGCGCCTGCGCGGCGGCCTGCATAGAGGACTGGGCGGTCTGCCGGATGCGCTCCGCCGCCTCCATCCAGGGCTGGATCTCGTTGGCCTGGATGCTGGGATTGCGGAGCGATTCCTTCACTAGCTTGTCGAGATCCTGCGCGAGCGCCTCGACGTTGGCGGCGTTCGCCTGCTCGGCCTGGCTGCCGCGCTCCAGCATCGCCTCGGCGCGGGCGAGCGCGAGGGCCTCGTCGTCGAGGCTCTGCATCGCGGTATGCTGGGCGAGCAGGCGCTCCTCCTCGCGTAGGGCCTCCTCAAGCCGCGCGGCGGCGGCGCTGAGGGCATCGCGGATGAGCTGGGCATGCTGCTCGTTGGAGAGGACATGGATGCGTAGCGGAGCGGAGCGCACCCTTCCCCGCTCCGGAAAGGCGTCCTCGGCCCAGCCGTAGAGCAGGATGGTTTCGCCCGGCCCGGCCCCCAGCATGCGGGGCGACAGCAGTTGGGTGGCGGCGAGGCTGCGTTCTCCTTTGCCGCTTTCGTCCGAGAGCGTGCGTTCGTCCTGGGTACGCAGCGTGGGCGGGGCGGTGGGGTCGTCGGCACGGGCCTGGTAGATTTCCCAGACGGATCCGATGGCCTGTAGTCCGAAATCGTCGCTGCCGCGCACGGTGAGCTGCAGGGTTTCCTCGTCGAGCACGGCGACCACGGCGGCGATGCCTTCGACGGCAATCGAGGGGGCGGCATCGGCAACGGAGCTGATCTGGAGGCGGAAAGGCCGTGCGGCTTCCATGCCGCGTTCGTCGGCCCAGGCGAACAGCAGTTCGGCGCTGTTGGTCTGGGCACCGGGATAGGCGGCGAGCCAATGGGCGAGGGCTTGAGGCTCGCTATGGAAATGCGCGCCCTCGGTTCGAAGCGCCGCTGGTGGAGCCGCTTCATCGCGGGCGGGCCGGACGCTCGCCTGGCCGAGGTCACGGCTGGCGCGGCCGGCGAAGGAGGCGCTGCTGCCTTCGAGCAGGGCGAGGCGTCCGCGCTCGACCTGCTGGCGTTCGGGGTTCCGTTCCAAGTAGGCGGGCCATACGATTTCGGCGTGGAGGGTGGCGAGTTCGGGGCGGTGCTGGGGGATGACGCGGATGGTGCGGCGGACATCGCCAATCCGAATGGACAGTGGGGCTTCTTCGAGCTGGCCGGGAAAGCGGAACACGGCGCGGCCCTCGCGTACCGGCGAGGTCACGGTGGGCTGCGAGCCGATGCGGCCGATTCCGCGGGCGGGTCGCCAGCGCGAGCCGGGGTCGATGGAGCAGGCGATCTCGAAGGGCTCGCCGTGGGGGACGATCCACTCCCCGGGGAGTTCGTCGAGACGGACGAAGGTGTAGCGGTCGAGATCGGCGGCAGGGTGGAGCAGGCGGCGCAGGCTCTGCCGCAGCGCATCGGGAGCGAAGAAGGCCCCCAGCGCGAGCAGGACGATCAGCGCTGCGAGGCCGAGGCCGTAGCGCCGGGCGGCGCGGACGGGCGCGGCCTGTTCGAAGTTATAGGTGCTCGCCTCCTGGGCCACCTGGCGGAGGGCGGCGCGGAGCAGGGCGGGGGAGGCGCCCTCGGTTCCGCCGCGCGCGAGTTCCACCGCGCCGAGGAGGCGGTCGCCCATGCGGGGGTAGTGCCGCTGGACCAGCTTGGCGAGGTCGCGCGCGTCGCGGCGGCGCAGGATCCAGTGGTGCGTCCACCAGCCTGCCGCGCCCGCAACCGCCAGCATGCTGACGGCGGCAAGCAGGATGCGCACGGCGGACGGCGTATCCACGAAGCGGTCGAGCAGGGCGAGGAGGGCGAGAGCAAGCAGGGCACCGCCCGCAGCGGCGAGGAGGGCCACCGTAGTCTCGATCGCGCGCAGCCTGCGCTCGAATTTCGCCAGCCGCTGGGCGAGCTCGGGCGGC
The DNA here is from genome assembly GCA_965651915.1 of uncultured bacterium. Taxonomy (GTDB): domain Bacteria; phylum Verrucomicrobiota; class Kiritimatiellia; order CBFGVE01; family CBFGVE01; genus CBFGVE01. The sequence continues at coordinate 2,789 of CBFGVE010000254.1, read as the reverse complement.
AGGTCGATACGCCCGCTATTGGCGGGAGGGTGGGGTGGGGATGGAGGGCGCGGTTCGCTCATCAGATTCTCCCCAGCAGTTTGCGGCAGGACCAGTCTGCGCCGAAGGCGAAGGCGATCAGTGCGAGCCAGGCTGGGTGGGCCCAGAGGCGGAAGCGGGTTTCGCGCGGGGCGCGCGGCGGCAGCTCGTGGAGGGCGTCGACCACCAAGGCGAGGTCCTCGGTCCCGGCGGATAGGCCGCCGGTGATCGCCGCAATCTCGCGCAGCACATCGGGCCGGGCCGGGCGGCCCAGGGGCTCGCGCTCGGGGGCGCGGACATCGACCGAGCCCTCCACCTCGCGGCCGGTTTCGCGGCAGCGCACGGTCAGGGTGTGGGAGCCGCCTTCGCGCAGCGGCACATCGCCGAGGTATACGCCCCAGGCACCTTCGGCCGCCCGCAGCGCGAAGCTCTGCACCGCGCCGCTGGGCATGGCGAGCGTGGCGTCCACCGAGGCGCCCTCGAGCGGGAGCCCCTGGGCATCGAAAGGCGTGGCCTGTACCCAGAGGCGGTCGCCAAGGGTGGGCGACTCGGGAGTGAAGAAGAAGCGGATGCCCTCGTTCTGGGCAAGGTGGCGCTGGTAGGACATCCAGCGGAAGGCCTGGCTCCAGAAGCGGTAGTGGTAGAGGTCCTCGAAGCCGCGCCGCCAGCGCCAGGCCGAATCGTGACCCATGTAGAGCACCTTGCCGCTGCCGAAGGGGCGGGTGGCGATGAGCGGGATGCGGCCATCGGCGTTGCGGGCCTGGGCGTGGACCGCGAGCACCTCGGCGTCGGGGCGGGCGCGTACCGCCGGGGCATACCAGAAGAGGCCGGGCAGGTTGGCCCACAGCCGCTCGTTCTGTTCGGGGAGCGGGGCGAGCCGGGTGAGGCGGTGGTCGCGGCCGCGCATGGTCAGCGCGACCTGGCCGGCGAGGGGGGCGCCGTGTCCGCGCGGGTTCTCGGCGTCGATCTCCACCGGCATCAGGTCGGCGAGCGGGCTGGTGGCGAGGGTGGCCCAGCGTCCGGAGGGGCCGGGCATGAAGACGAGTCCACTGGCTTGAGACTCCACCAGCTCGCGGAGCCAGCGGCACTGGTCTTCGGCGAGTCCGCCCTCGCCCAGGCCCACGTCGCCGAGAAAGACCACGTCGTACTTCGCGAGATCCTCGCGGCTGGCGGGGAAGGCGGGGAGGTAGCGCGCCCCGCCGCCGGCGGGAAGCTTGGGGTGCAGCAGCAGGGTTTCGACCTCGACGGCGGGGTCGCGCCAGGCGGCGTTGCGCAGGTAGCGGTATTCCCAGCGCGGCTCGGTTTCGACGATGAGGATGTGGATGGTTTCGCGCCGCACGGCCATGCGGAAGCTGCGTTCGTTGTTGTCGGTGCGGGTTTCGCCGGGAACCGGTTCGGCGCGGAGGGTATAGCTCCATTCGCCGAGCTGGCGGGGAAAGAAGGAGAGCGAGGATGAAAGCTGGCCCATGGCGGGAACGCTGACGGTGCGGCGGGCTCGCTCGACGCCCTGCTCGGTGAGCACGAGCGTGACCTGCGAGGTATCGGGCATGCGGCTCTGGAGAATGAAGGGGAGGTGTACCTGCTCGTCGATCTGGGCGTGGGCGGGGGTGCGCAGGGGCAGCAGCTCGATGTCGGGGAGGTAGCGCTGGGACCCCACGCGCACGGTGAATACCGGGGTGTCCTGTCCGCGCAGCCGGGTTGCGGCCTCGATGGGTGATGGGCCTTCGGTCCAGTCGCCATCGCTGGCGAGCACGATGGCGCGGGCGGCGACCGGGCGCCTCGCCCATTCATCGAGCGGGGCGAAGAGGTCGGTGCCGGGCGCGGGGTCTTCGTCCGTAGGGGCGCTGAAGTCGGCGACTTCGATACGGTAGCGGTCGCCCAGCTCGGCCCATGCGGCGGGGTCGCGAAGCGGGGCCACCCACGCGGCCCGGGTGGTCGCGTCGCCACCGGAGGCGGGCTGCACGTCCTGGGTGGCCATGCTGCCCGAGGCATCCAGCAGTACGGCGAGGGCGGGTAGGCCCTCCTCGTGCTGGATGCGGACACGCTCCGGGCGGAGCAGGGTGGCTGCGAGGAGCAGCAGGGCGGCGAAGCGTAGCGTTTCGGAGAGGGCTTCAAGCCGTCGCTGCCCGCCGCGGCGGTACTGCTGCCAGGAGAGCAGCAGCGAGAGCGCCAGCAGCAGGAGGGCGGCGCCGAGCCGTAGGGGCGAGAGGTCGAAGCTCCAGTAGGCCTCGGTCATGGCGTGCCTCCCGGTGCGGTGCGGCTGGCTTCCGCTCTGGGGTGAAGCGAGAGGGCTAGCGCGGCCTCGGCCAGGAAGAAGAGCGCGGCGAGGAGCAGGAAGGCCAGAGTCAGGTCGGAGGCCTCGCCGTCGCGATCGCTCGAGGCTAGCGAGACATCGAAGCGGACATCGGGGAGCAGGGCGCGTAGCGCGGCGGCGTCGAGGAAGGAGGTGTCGTCCTCGGCCTCGGGCCGGTTCAGGGCGAGCAGGCGGCTGCCGAGGCGGTAGATGCCGGCGTGGGCGCGCGGGTCGCGGGGGAGGTCGGCCTCGACCGCCTCCCAGGGCTCGTCGGGCGAGGCGGGCTGCCAGATGCCGCATTCGGCGTTCAGGGCGTCGCCGAGGCGGTGCGCGCCCTCCTCGCGAAGCCGCCATACCGCGGGAACCCAGATGCGTCCGTCGCCCAGCTCGGACGCGCCGGGAAGCGGCAGGGTGGTGAGCGCGTAGAGGCGGCCTGCGCCATGGGGGACGCGGAGGAGCGCCGCCTCGCCGTCGTCGA
>CBFGVE010000253.1:0-4715 GCA_965651915.1 uncultured bacterium | reverse complement strand
CTCACCGTGCACAACGGAAACGACGCCACGACCTACGCCTACGTGAAAGACCGCATGGGCACGGTGCTGGCCCTCGTGGACGAAGCTGGCGACGTGGTGGAGTCCTACGACTACAACGCCTGGGGCAACGTGCTGGGCGTGTTCGATGGAAACGGCGACCCGCTAGCTCAATCCGCCCTCGGCAACAGGTACCTCTTCCAAGGCCGGGACTACTCCTGGGCCACGGGCCTGTGCCACTTTAGGGCGAGGTGGTACGACCCTATGACGGGCCGTTGGCTGTCGAAGGATCCTATTGGGATTTCGGGCGGGTTGAATCTGTATGTGGCGTTTGAGAAGGATCCGGTAAATGCCCGGGACCCGTTGGGTTTGTTTAACCTCTACGAGGACATCCAGTGGGCTGCGGATCAGGGGCACATGCAGAAAAACTTGGCGCTTCCGGGTTTTCTGTAGATGCCATCGAGTATGGCTAAGAGCGTCTTTATCGCGGCTTATGGTGGCCCTCCGATCCTGGTGGAGATCAACTGCGCTAGGGTGCCAGGAGCGTAGCGGTGGCTTGGGGTAGGAGTGCCTCGGCTTTTTTCGGGTCGAGGTCGCCGCTGGCGAGGGTCAGGGCGGCGGCTGCGCCGCAGGCGGCGCCGAACCGGACCGATTCAGGTAGTTCCCAGCCCTGGGCGAGGCCGTGGAGCATTCCCGCCATCGCCGCGTCACCGCTGCCTATGGGATTCAGCGGCTCGATGCGCGGGCTCCCGATCCTCCAGGCCTCGCTGCGGCTGAACAGGCAGGCACCTGCTGCGCCCAAGGTCACGATTACGCTCTGCGCCCCGCGCTCGATGAGGCTGGCGGCGGCTTGCCGGAGGGCTTCGGGCGATTCGTTCTCGGGCTCGCCCAGGGTGGCGAAAAGTTCGTGCTGGTTGAGTTTGGCCAGGTAGGGATGGTGGGCCAGGGCGTTGAGCAGGCCTGGTCCCTGGCTGTCGATGAAGACCGGCAGGCCGGCCTCGGAGGCTCGCGCAGCGATTTCGGCGTAGATGTTCTCGGCTGGTCCCGGAGGCGGTTTGCCCGAAAGGGCGATGGCTGCGGGGTTGTTTAGCCGGGCGTCTATCCGGTCCATCAGCTCGCGGCGGCCTGAGTCGGGAATCGGCGGTGCTTCCTCGACCAGCTCGGTGACTTCGCCAGTGTCGTGGTCGATAAGGGTCTGGCAGATCCGGGTCTCGCCGGGAATCCTCACCCACTCGGCAGGTATGCCTTCGGCAGCAGTCTCCCGCTCGACATAGCTGCCGGTGGCCCCGGCGCTGATACCGACTAGATGGACGGGCGTACCCAGGCGGTGGAGGATCGAGGCGACGTTATTGCCTTTTCCCGAGGCCTTCTCGTGTACGCGCAGGGCGCGGTTTACCGCGTCGGGACGTAGACGAGCGAATTCCAGCGTACGCTGCCGGGCAGGCGTGAGGGCGATGCAGAGGATGGGGCGTTCCGGGTGGAGAAGGGCGTGCATGCTTTCTCCAGTAGCAAAGTTCCAAGGCTCGGACAAGCATGTGGAAAGATAGTCCAAACATCGGATTCGTTTTTTTGTGTGGCGTTGGGGCCTGTTTCTGCCAATCATGCAGCCTATGAAGCAGACAGCGAAATGGACCCTGGGCGATGTGGTCGATCTGGAGCATTTCCTCCAGGCCGATGCCGACGCTGCCAGCGGAGACCTAGCCGTCCGGGATCGGAAACTTTTCGAAGGCATCGCTGGGACTTCTGGCGACCGCGGCGACGTGACCCTTCTTCTGGCGTGGATCGAGGCCCGGCGGCATGCCGAGGGAGGTGCTGCCTCGTCGCCTGGCATGGCGTTGAATTTCGGACTGCGCATCTTGCGGCTGGCGCTGGCGGTGGTGGGTCTGGTTGCGGGGGGCGGGCTGGCTCTTGGGGTGATCCAGTACCGAGGCGAACTGCCGATCAACGTCGTGGTTGCGCTGGGCTTGCTTGCCTTGCTGCCCTTTGGCCTTAGCGTGTTCTCGCTCGTCGCGCTCTTGTACGGGGTGCTTCGCGGTCGCTCCCCGGTGGGTTCGCTGGGCCGCTGGTTAAGCGGGACGGCGCTGATGAGAGGGGTGGCTCCGGTGGTGATGCGGGCAGGCGGGGGGCTGGGAGCGGATCGTCGCGAACGGGTCCAGTCGTGGCTGGCCGCGGTGCGTAGCCGGGGCGGCCTCTACACGTCGGTGCTCGCCTGGCAGGGCTTTTCACTGTCCCAGTTTTTTGGCGCCGCGGTGGGCCTCGGAATTCTAGCGATGGTGGTGCTGCGCGGGTGGGTTGCCGATCTGGCGTTTAGCTGGCAGACCACGGCGTCGATGGGCGCCGAACAGCTCCATGCCTTTGCTGCCTGGCTGGCGTTTCCGTGGACATCGCTCGGAGCCCGTTGGGCAGTGCCCACGCTGGAGCAGGTTGCTGGGTCGCGGGTTTTTCTCAAGGAGGGCGTGGCGGTGCTGGACAGCGGCGACCTCCAGGCATGGTGGCCATTCCTTTGCATGGCGGTTCTATTCTATGGGTTGCTTCCCCGGCTTGGGCTGCTTGCCGCGGGCGGGTTGGGTCAGCGGCGAGCACTCCGGAGCCTGTCGTTTTCCGACATCCGGTGCGTGTCGCTGCTGCGGCGCATGCGCGGGGCTGGCTTGCGGGTGGAAAGCGATGCCCAGGCGGACCGAGCCCACGAGCAGGGCGCTGCGCCTGCGTCCGCCCCCGTGGCGGACGGCGGGGTCTTCGTGGTGCTCCCCCGCGAAGTGGAGTCGCGGGAGGGTGGGGGAGAATCGTGGAGGCAGGCCGTGGAGCGGGCTTTGTCCGCGCGGTGCGAAGGGCATCTCGTGACGGCACTCGATGCCGATGCGGTCGCTGACGAGATCTCCGGCATTGGCGCATCGCTCGGCGAGTCCGATCTGCTGCTCTTGCTCGAAGGGTGGCGCCCGTGTACCGGCGAGGTGCTCGATTTTATCCGGAGTCTGCGCAGTGCAGTGAGGCGGAGCCGCCTGTTGCGGGTGGGACTGCTGGGCCGCGAGCGGAGCGACCGCTGGGCGGTGCCGGTCGAGGACGAGTTGTTCAGCGCGTGGCTGCGAAGACTGGGCACGCTGGGCGATACCCATTTAAGCGTGCACAATCTGGGGGGCGAAGGCCGTGGCTGATGCGATTACCCTGGCTGTGGTTGGCCATCCCAACGAGGGGAAATCCTCGGTCGTGTCCACCCTGGCCGAAGACGACCAGGTGCCGGTGAGCGCGGTGCCTGGCGAGACCCGCCGCTGCCACCTGTACAAGGTGGTCGTCGACGGGGAGGAACTGCTGCGCCTGGTGGATACGCCGGGCTTCGACCAGCCCCGGCGCACGCTCCGCTGGTTTCAAGATCATGCGGTGCAGTCGGGCAATCCGGCCAAGGCCTTTCTCGAAGCACACGCGGGGCGCCCCGAGTTTGGGATGGAGTGCGAGCTGCTGCGCCCCATCGCCGAGGGCGCGGGCATTCTCTATGTGGTGGATGCGTCGCGTCCGATCCGTCCGGAGGACGAGGCCGAGATCGAGATTTTGCGGCTTACCGGACGGCCCCGGATCGCCCTGATCAACGCAAAGGAGGAGGGCTCGGCCTACCGGGATGCGTGGGCCTCGGTCTTTTCGCGTTCGTTTAATTCGACCTGGGAATTCAACGCCCATCGCGCCACGTTCGCCGAGCGTATCGCGCTGCTCGAAGCGCTGCGGCATATCCACCAGGACTGGGGCGCGCCGCTCGCCCGGGTGATCGGCAGTTTGGAGGAGGACTGGCGGGAACGTATGGAGCGCTGCGCCGACGCTATCCTCGACGGAGTCGAGGAGATGGTCCGGCTGCGGGTGGCGCGGCGGCTCGGCGGGGAAGGGCGACGCCGCGAGGACCTGGAGAAAAATTTGCAGGAGGACTACCAGCGCAAGCTCGAAGCGGTGGAGCGGCGCTGCCACGAGCGCATCCGTGGCGAGTTCAAGCACAACCTCTTCAATCCCGAGCCGGACGCCCGGCTGGAGCATGGCCTGATGGCCGCGACGACGTGGAAGCTGCTTGGACTGACGCTGCCCCAGTTTCGTCGGGCAATGGTGGTGGCGGGAGCGGCTGGCGGTGCGGCGGCCGACCTGGCAGCCTCGGGCATCACCTTTGGCGTGTTTACCGCCGCCGGGGCGACTTCGGGTTTTGTGCTGGCCCGCTACGCCTTCAGTCCGCTCGCGGCGATGAAGGTTTCGATCTCCCGGCTGAAGCTCGCGCTCGGCCGTCGGGAAATGGCAATTGGACCTGCGACCAATCCCCAGCTCGTCGCGGTCTTCATTGACCGAGCCCTGATCTACGCCCGCCAGGCCGCCAACTGGGCCCACGCCCGGCGCGCCGCAACCTGTCCGGGAACATACGAAGGCAAGGTGGGGGTCGTGGCGGGTTGGAACGACGAGGCCCAGAAGACCCTCCGGGGCTATCACAAAGCCCTCTGGCGCTCCAACGCCGAGGCGGCAGTCCGCCATCGCAGGGAGCTACAAGCCCTGCTCGTCGAAGAACTGCAAGGGAAATAGGATCCTCCCTCCGGCCCGGCTCGCCGGGACCGGGCTTCGCGGAGCCTTCGCCAGGGCAAGCGCTTTGCTTAATCTTGGCGGGAGGACTTTTCGTAACCATTTGCAATCAGGTCAGAATGCTGCAATTATGTGGCGCGTTTTTCCCCGTAAAGCTTCCAAACAAGTAAATCCAAGGA
>CBFGVE010000252.1:0-4718 GCA_965651915.1 uncultured bacterium | reverse complement strand
GTCATGCCGTAGCGGCTGGCGATGTCGCTCAGCACATCCCCGGGCTTCACCGTGTAGGTCAGGTGGGAGGGCGAGGCCAACACCCCGCAGGCCAGCGCCACGAGCAACAGGAATCCACCGAGCAGGCTTTCGGGGGCAGCTATGCGGGACGGGATCAGCACGAACACAACGCCTTCATTGAGCCTGGGTGCGCCTGCGGGTCGCCATGGGCACCCCAAGAGCGGTGCCGGGGCTGCGGCAGGGGCGCACTAGAACGTGAGCGAGAGCTTGCCGCCGCCGATCGACTCGCGGGGGCCATTGTTCTCGGTGCCCATGTAGAGGGTGAAGGAAAGCAGGTCGTTCGCCCGGTAGCTGAAGCCGCCGACGAACAGGAGAGGGGTGGCGATTTCAGGTCCGAAAAACCCGTCGACCTCCTCCTCGCGGTACTCCACCTCGGTCTGGAGCGCGAACTTGGAGTCCAGCTCCCAGATCAGGGCCAGGGCCACCGAAGCGAGGTTCTCCCCTTCGCTGATGAAGTCGTAGCGTCCATCGAGAATCACCGCGAGGTCGTCGTACATCTGGGTGCCCACGCTGACGCCGACCCGGGTACTGGTCTCGCCGCGCCCGAGCCCCTCGTCCTCGTCGCCGGTGGGGAAGAAGATATCGACATAGGGAATGATGTAGGGGTAGCGGAAAATATCCTCGTAGGCGCGGAATTCGAGACCCACCGAGGCGTCGCCCACGCCGCGGGTGACGTCGCCCACGCCGGGATCGATCTCGCGGACCGGCAGGCGGGCGGTCAGGGCCAGATTGTGCAGGACGCCCAGGCGCAGATAGGGGGTCGCGGCGTATTCGTTGCCATCGCTGTCCTCGTAGCTCGCGTAGTAGCCCTCGGTGCCGATCTCGAACTGGCCCGGCTCGGGCAGGTGGTTCTCCTTGGTGAGGATGCTCCGGTTCGGCTCGGCGGAGGCCGACAGGGCAAATCCGGCAAGAACGGCGGTGCAAAGCAGGTTGCGCATCATACCCGGTATCTCCTTCGGTAGGTTCAGTTGGGACTAGATTTACTAACGTACCCTTTAACCGCTTGCGATGGCTATTAAAAAATGTACAGTGTGGGCCTTTCGCCGCCCCCCTCCCAACTTCCGCCGAGTGCGCCGGACGCGGGAGAAGGCCGGCGGCCCCGGGGACCTTCCCCAGGACATTTCCCGAGAACTACCCATAGGAGCACGACCCATGAGCAGCTACGAGTTTGCATTCAAAACCCTTTCCTCCGCCGGCGGATCCGTTGGCTACTACAGCCTTTCCGCCCTCGAAAGCCAGGGGCTGGGCTCGATTTCCCGCTTCCCCTACTCCCTCAAGATCCTGCTCGAATCGCTCGTCCGCCTCCAGAGCCATCCCGCCTATGCCCCCGAGCACGTGACCGCCCTCTCGGCCTGGAAGCCGGGCCAGACCGCCCGCGAGGAGCTGCCCTTCCTCCCCGCCCGCGTCCTCCTCCAGGACTTCACCGGCGTGCCCTGCGTAGTCGATCTGGCCACCTTGCGCAGCGCCCTCCAGCGGGCTGGCCAGGACCCCCGCAAGATCGAGCCGCTGATCCCAGTGGACCTCGTGATCGACCACTCCGTCCAGGTCGACGCCTACGGCGACGCCCCCGCCTTCGAGTTCAACCTCCAGAAGGAATTCGAGCGCAACCGCGAGCGCTACGCCTTCCTGCGCTGGGGGCAGAAGGCGTTCAAGAAGCTTAGCGTGCTGCCCCCCGGACTCGGCATCTGCCACCAGGTGAACATGGAGTATCTCGCAAGCTGCGTCGCTTCGCAGACCGACGACGCCGGCCGCCGCGTCGCCTATCCCGACACCCTCGTCGGCACCGACTCCCACACCACGATGATCAACAGCATGGGCATCCTCGGCTGGGGCGTCGGCGGCATCGAGGCCGAGGCCGCGATGCTCGGCCAGCCCATCCCGCTGCTCACCCCCCAGGTCACCGGCTTCCGCCTCGTCGGCGAGGCCCGCCCCGAGGTGACCCCCACCGACATCGCCCTCACCGTCACCCAGAGCCTCCGCGAGAAGGGCGTGGTGGGCCGCTTCGTCGAGTTCTTCGGACCAGGCCTGAACCTGCTCTCCCTCGCCGACCGCGCCCCCATCGCCAACATGGCCCCCGAGTACGGCGCGACCATGGGCTTCTTCCCCATCGACAACGCGACCCTCGACTACCTGCGCATCACCGGGCGCTCCGCCAAGCAGGTGGATCTCGTCGAGCGCTACTGCAAGGAGCAGGGCCTCTTCCGGGTGGACGGCAGCGAACCCCTCTACGACGATGTCGTCGAGCTGGATCTCTCCTCGGTCGAGCCCAGCGTCGCCGGGCCGAAGCGGCCCCAGGACCGCGTGCTCGTCCGCAACCTGCACAGCGAATTCAGCAAGGCGCTCACCGAGCCCACCGCCAAGCGCGGCTTTGCCGTCGCCCCCGAGAAGCTCGGCAGCACTTCCGACACCGGCAGCAGCGGCGCCCTCCGCCACGGTTCGGTCGTCATCGCCGCGATCACGAGCTGCACCAACACCTCGAACCCCAGCCTGCTCCTCGGGGCCGGCCTCGTCGCCAAGAAGGCGGTCGAGCGCGGACTGACCGTGCCCGCCTTCGTGAAGACCAGCTTCGCCCCCGGCTCCCGCGTGGTCACCGAGTACATGCGCCGGGCCAACCTGCTCGAACCCCTCGAGAAGCTCGGCTTCTACGTCATCGCCTACGGCTGCACCACCTGCATCGGCAACAGCGGGCCGCTCAAGCCCGAGATCGAGGAGGCCATCCGCCGCGAGGATCTCGTCGCCGCCGCCGTGCTCAGCGGCAACCGCAACTTCGAGGGCCGCATCCACCCGCTCACCAAGGCGAACTACCTCGCCTCGCCCCCGCTGGTCGTCGCCTACGCCCTGACCGGCCGCGTGGACATCGACCTCGCCAACGATCCGCTGGGCACCGGCAAGGACGGCAAGCCCGTGTTCCTCAAGGACATCTGGCCCACCCGCGAGGAAATCGCCGAGGTGCTCTCGGTCGCCGCCGACCCCGCGATCTACCGCGAACTCTACGGCAACGTGATGGAGTCGAGCCCCGCCTGGAACGAGATCGACAGCGCCACCAGCCCGGTGTTCGCCTGGGACGACGCCTCGACCTACATCCGCGAGCCCAGCTTCTTCGACGACTTCGCCGCCGAACCCGGCGAGCTGCGCGACATCGCCGATGCGGCGGTGCTCGGCTACTTCGGCGACTTCATCACCACCGACCACATCTCCCCTGCCGGCTCGATCGCCAAGGACGGACCCGCCGCCAAGTACCTCACCGGACACGGCGTCACCCCCGCCGACTTCAACTCCTTCGGCTCCCGCCGCGGGAACCACGAGGTCATGATGCGCGGCACCTTCGCCAACATCCGCATCCGCAACAAGCTGGTCGACCGCGAAGGCGGCTACACCCTCCACCACCCCACCGGCGAAATGGTTTCGATCTACGACGCCGCCATGCGCTACCAGCAGGCGGGTGCCGACCAGATCATCCTCGCCGGCAAGCTCTACGGCGCCGGCTCCTCCCGCGACTGGGCGGCCAAGGGAACCTTCCTCCTCGGGGTCAAGGCGGTCATCGCCGAGAGCTTCGAACGCATCCACCGCAGCAACCTCGTGGAGATGGGCGTGCTCCCGCTCGAGTTCATCAACGGCGAAACCGCCGAGTCGCTCGGCCTCACCGGCCGCGAGAGCTTCTCCATCGACGGCATCGCCAACGACCTCAAGCCCGCCAAGTACCTCACCGTCACCGCCCGCGGCGAGGACGGCAGCCTCCGGAGCTTCAGCGTGCTCTGCCGCATCGACACGCCAATCGAAGTGGAGTACTACCGCCACGGCGGCATTCTCCAGTACGTCCTGCGCGACACGATGAAGGCCTAGCCGCCTCCTACGGGGACGGGCGGCGGCGCGCCGCCGCCCGCTCCCCCGGCACCCCGACCCACAGGCCCCCATGGCGCTGATCAGCCTCGACAACACCCACCTGTCTCTCGGCGGCAAAACCCTCCTCGACCAGGCCCAGCTCCATATCGAGCGCGGCGAACGCATCGGCCTGCTCGGCCGAAACGGCGAGGGCAAGTCCACCCTTCTCGCCCTGCTCGAAGGCAAGCTCGAAGCCGACGGCGGACGCGTCGTGCGGGCCAGCGGACTCAAGGTCGCCCGGCTCATCCAGAACGTCCCCTCGGACCTCGCCTGCACTGTGGGCGAGCTAGTCCGCGAAGGCTTGCCCGGCGCCCGCGACGCCGACCACGAGGTCGAGCGCATCTGCTCGCTGCTCGGCATCGAACCCGGGGACGACTTCGCCTCGCGCTCCGGCGGGCAGAAGCGGCGCGCCCTGCTCGGCCGCGCCCTGGTCTCCCAGCCCGACCTCCTCCTGCTCGACGAGCCCACCAACCACCTCGACATCGAAAGCATCGAGTGGCTCGAAACCTACCTCGCCCGCTTTCCCGGAAGCCTGCTCTTCGTCACCCACGACCGCGCCTTCCTCCAGCGCCTCGCCACCCGCATCGTCGAGCTGGACCGCGGCCACCTCACCGCCTGGGACTGCGACTACCCCACCTATCTCGAACGCAAGGAGACCTGGCTCGCCACCGAGGAGAAGCACTGGGCCCTGTTCGACAAAAAGCTCGCCCAGGAGGAGGCGTGGATCCGCCAGGGCATCAAGGCCCGCCGCACCCGCAACGAGGGCCGCGTCCGCG
>CBFGVE010000251.1:0-4725 GCA_965651915.1 uncultured bacterium | reverse complement strand
GTCAAGCTCACCCGGTCCGGGTCCATCGAGCGCGAAGTCGATCTCTCCGTCCAGGACCGCACGCCTCAGCTCCTCGCGGTGGATCTCACCCCCAACACCGGCATCCTCGCAGTCACCTCGGAACCCGCCGGCGCGAGCGTCCGGATCAACGGCGTGGAGCGGGGCACCACCCCCGCGAGGATAGACGACGCCCCTACCGGCAGCATCCGGGTCGAAGTCAGCCGTCCCGGCCACCACCCCCACGCCGAGCAGGTCGATCTCGCGGCCGGCCAGACGCTGGAGCTGCATGCCGCCCTGCGCGCCCTGCCCAGCAACCTGCGGATCACCTCGGTCCCGAATCAGGCGCGGGTCTACATCAACAACGAATTCAAAGGCCTCACCCCGTTCCAGATGGACAGCGTGTCGCCCGGCACCTACCTCGCCCGGCTGGAACTCCCGGGATACGCCACCGCCGAACGCAGCCTGCGGGTCGCCCCCACCCAGAGCCTGAGCGAGGAATTCCGGCTCGAAAAGAACAGCGGCATGATGGTCATCGTCACCGAGCCCGCCGGCGTCCGCGTCTTCGTCAACGGCCGCCTGCGGGGCACCACCGCCGCGGCGGGAGAGAGCGACGTCGTTTCCGAACCCTTCGAGATCGACCTCCTCGAATCCGGCACGCACACCCTGCAGCTCACAAAGCGGGGCTACACCTACACCCCCCGGCAGATTAGGATCGAGCCCAACAAGATCGCCAGCCTCCACGAGCGGCTCACCCGCATGTTCATCCCCGACACCCGGATCCGGCTCGGCGCGGGCGAAGGCCAGGAGCACACCGGCGTCCTCATCACCCGCCATCCCAATGGCGATGTCGAACTCGAAGTACGCCCCGGGGTCACCGCCAAATTTAAGGCCGAGGAAATCATGGCCATCGAGCCCCTGCGCACTGCCGAATAGCCGAAAATGCGCCTTCCAGGATTCGGGATTGTGCCTCAGGCGGGAGTGTGGCAGATAGCGACGGTGCACGGTGGAGCAGCCGCTCCCCGCCCCCCGGAGGTTTCCATGAGCCCCTACACCGCCACGATCGGACTGCTCTGCCTGAGCAACATTTTCATGACCTTCGCGTGGTACGCCCACCTCCGGGATCTTTCCCACCGCGCCTGGATTGTCGCCGCGCTCGCGAGCTGGGGCATCGCCCTCTTCGAGTACCTCCTCCAGGTTCCCGCCAACCGCATCGGCCACCAGGTGATGAATGTCGGCCAGCTCAAGATCCTCCAGGAGGTCATCACCCTCTCGGTCTTCGTCCCCTTCGCCGTCTTCTACATGAAGGAGCGGCTCACCCTCGACTACCTCTGGGCCGGCCTCTGCCTCCTCGGTGCCGTGTTTTTCCTCTTCCGCCGTAAATTGATGGGGGCGTAAGCCATCGTCGTCGCGATCGTTGTCCCGATCCTCGTCGACCTGATCCATCAAAGATCCATGCCGCACCACACTTAGCCGCCACACTTACCCGGCTACGCTTAAGCGATTCGCTTCAGACGGCGCAAGTGAATCGATTAAGTGTCGACGGTTAAGTGAAGCGAGTAAGTGTACACTCTTTGCATGCTCACGGATTCAGCGTGCTCGGCCCCTGGTGCCCAGACACCTTGTGGTAGGTGCCGGTGCCCTTGTCGCGCTCGTAGCGGGTGAAGCCCGCCGCCTCGGTGCGCTTCGGATCCATCAGCTTGGCCTCCCGGCCCGCGCTGTGCTTGAGTCCCAGGTTGGGCGGCAGGTAAACGCGGCGCACCGGCCGACCGGTTTCGGGATGGCGCTCCAGCGGAGCCTCGGACATGGACTGGAATACCTCGAAGCATTCGCCCTCGCCGCCGTCCTCCAGCACTTCCTGGTAGACATAGGTCGGCATGGCGTCAGTGGGCCTTCGCGTTGAAGATGCGGTCGCCGGCGTCGCCCAGGCCCGGCACGATGAAGGCCTGGTCGTTCAGGTAGTGGTCGACCGCGCAGACGTAGATCGTGGTGGCGGGCGAGGACTCCTGCACCCGGCGTATGCCCTCCGGCGCGGCGATCAGGGTCAGGAGGGCAACGCGCTTCACGCCCCACTCCTCCACCGCCTGGAGCGCGGCGACCGCCGAGCCGCCGGTGGCGAGCATGGGGTCGAGAACGAGCGCGTAGTCCGGCGGAGCGCTTCGGGTGAACTTCTTGTAGTACTCGACCGGCTGGTGGGTCTCCTCGTCGCGGTAGTAGCCAAGGTGCCAGACCTCGGCTTCGGGAAGCAGTTCGAGCACCGGGTCCACCATGCCGAGCCCGGCCCGCAGGATGGGCACGATGCCGATGCGCTCGTCGATGCGGCGGCCCTCGGCGGAGGCCAGCGGCGTCTGGATGGTCGTCGGCCGCAGGGCGAGGCTCCGGGTCGCCTCGTAGGCGAGCAGGACCGAGAGCCGACGGACCTGGCGGCGGAACTCCTCGGAAGCGGTAGCCACGTCGCGCAGCCGGGAGAGGTGGTGGCGGACGAGGGGATGGTCGATTTCCACAATGCGCTTGGGGTCCATACGGGCTCTCCTGAATCGGTCGTGGGGCGTGAAAACGAGTAGGACGCGAGTATACACCGATGGGAGATGCTGGCAAGCGGGCGGGGAAGAGCAGGCCGAACGGCCGCAGCGGCGCAGCCCCGCCGGAACCGGGAAGGCTGGCACCCCCTAGGGGAATCGAACCCCTGTTTTCAGGATGAGAACCTGACGTCCTAGGCCACTAGACGAAGGGGGCAGGGTGCGAGGAACGCGATCCCGCCAAAAAAGGAACGCAAAGCATAGCACGCCGCCGTGCGCCGTCAATGGTTTAAATTCATGCGGAGCCGATTGGATGGAAGCCCGGCGGGATTCCCCGGGCAGGCGAGGCGGGTTCCAAGCCTTGGACAATCACTCCTAGAAACGATCCAAGGTTCGGACAGCCCTGCCGGCTAGGCTTGCTGCAGCTTGCGGCGCTGCTCGGCGAGGCGGTTGGCCTTTTCGTTGCGGCGGACGGAGGACTGGCGCTCGGCCCAGGCGATGGTCTCCTGCAGCGCCTTCCAGCGGGCGGCCGGCTCCCAGCAGCGGTCCCGCTTGGCCTCCTCCAGACGCTTAAGCTCGTTCAGCGCGAGCTGGCAGGCAAGCATGTCTCCATCGCAAAGTTGGCGGAAGGCCACCCTTCCCGAGGTTACCCCGCCGAGCGAGCGCTCGAAGGAGGTGGCCCAGGAATCAAGACCCTTCACGGAGAGGAATATGTCGATGGCCCCGTGGGGCGAGTGGAGACAGAAAACAGACTGGCCGTCCAGCCAGCCCTGGTTGCGCTTGGCCACCGACCCCCATTCCTCATCGCGGCGGCCCCATTCCGATTCCAGATCGCACAAGGCTCGCTCGCAGCGGAGCCGGTTTTCAGGGCTGGGCTCGATCCAGAAGTCTACGTCGAAGGTCAGCACCGGCTTATGGCGGAGCAGAAAGCTGACGCCGCCGATGAGCAGGTAGTCCACGGCGCAGCGGTTCATGGCTTCGAGCATGCGGTCGATGTTCATGGCGGGAGTTTGCGGCGCGGCGGGCGGCGGAATCAAGACCCGATTAGCGCGGGGACCGCCGCCGGAGCTGGCTGGGGGAGAAGCCGGCGACCGCCTTGAACTGCCGGCTGAAGAAGTAGACGTCGGAATAGCCAAGCATCTCGGCGATGTCGGCGAGCTTGAGGGTGCTCTGCTGGATGAAGTGGGTGGCGCGCTCGACGCGGCGGCGGATGAGGTAGCGGCTGGGGTTCTCCCCGGTCGCCCGGGTGAACCGGCGGGTGAAGTGGACGCGGGAGAGCCCCGCGTCCCGGGCCATATCGGCCACGCTCGCCCAGGCCCCCGGGTTTGCGGCGATGCGCTCGGCGATGGCGAGGATGCGCTCGTCCACCGGGTCGATCGCCGGGAGGCGCGCGTCGGCCACCACCTGGTTCACCATCGCCAGCAGCCAGCGCTCGGCCACCCGGCGGCCCGGTTCGGCGGCGCCGTGCTGGCGGACGACGTGGCGCACGGCGACATCGAACAGGGCGGTGTCGCGCACCGCCACCGCCATCAGCGGAAACTCCCGTGCAGCCACCCGGCGCCCCTGGCGGCCCAGGGTATGCAGGTGGGCGGCGAAGTTCCAGAAGCTGTCGCGCTGGTCGTGCTCCCCATCGACCTGCTGCCCCGGCGCCAGCACAAAGCAGGTCCCCGCCTTGAAGGGGTATTCGCGTCCATCGACCCGGAGAACGCCCTGGCCGCGCATCGCGTACCAGAAGTTGTAGTAGTCGGGAATGGTGGTGGTCCACCGCCAGGTCGGGGCGTTGCGGAAAATCGCCGGGGCATCCCAGAACCGCAGGGCGGTGAAGGAGAGCGCAGTGGAGTCGGCCGACGGATTCATGTTTCATTAGTACAAATTTTTGCTACATAAGTAAATTGTTTTATGGAAAAGTGTGTGGTTTACTGGGTCCATGAATACAAAACCAGCTTCCGTTCGTCTTGGTATCATCGGCATGGGCATCATGGGCAACGGCCACGCGCAGACTGTCCTCTCGGGCAAGGGCGGCCGCCTGACCCTCACCGCCGTCGCCGACGAGAGCGCCGAGTGCCTCTCCTCTCTCACCCTTCCCGACAGCGTCCGGCGGTTCAGCCGGCCCGAAGACCTTCTGGGCTCGGGCGAGGTGGACGCCGTCCTGGTCGCAACGCCGCACTACAGCCCTCCCGACCTCGGCATCGCCACGCTGAAGCAGGGG
>CBFGVE010000250.1:0-4734 GCA_965651915.1 uncultured bacterium | reverse complement strand
AAGCGCGGTCAAGTAGTCGTAGCGTGCGGCTAGCGCGCGCGAACGGGCCGAGACATGGCCCACCTGAGCCGCCAGTAGCGCCGTCACTTCGGCCGCGCCTGCGTCGTAACGCTCGCGCATGAGCCGGAGGGATTCCTCGGCCAGCGCCACGCTCCCCCGGGTCGCCTGCACCCGCTCCCAGGCGTTTGACGCCTGCAGGTGGGCCTCCCGGAGATCAAGCCGAAGCTGGCTGGCAAGTTGTGCGGCATCGGCCTCGGCGGCCCGCCATTCGGCATCGGCCTGCCGCACCGCGTGACCGCGAGAGAATCCGGTAAACGCCGTCCACTCCAGCCGCACACCGGCAAGATAGCTCTGCTCAAAGTCGGCCGACACCTCGCTATCCCAGTCCACCGAACCGAACGCATGGAATGTCGGCGCGTACTCGCGGCGGGCGCGCTGCCAGACCGCCTTGCGGATCAGGCAGGCTTCGCGCGCCGCGCGCAGCTCGGGACGCCCGGCGTATCGATCCGGCTCCTCCGCCGGCGGAGGGGCCAGAGCATCATCCGGTTCCGGCCAAGCTTGGTCCACCGCCGCCAGATCCCGCCCCACCGCCGCGTTCAGACCCGCCACCGCAAGACGCACCGCATTCGACGCCCGTAGCCGTTCCTCCCGGGCCGCATCAAGCCCCACCTCTATGGCCAGCACATCCGACCGCAGCGCACTTCCCACCGCACGCCGCTCGCGAACCACCCGCAGGCTCTCCTCCAGACTGCCAACCGCCTCCTCCTGCACCCGGGTCTGCGAGCAGGCCTGAAGTACGCAGTAGTAGGCCCGCACGACCTGGTGCACCAGATCGTTGCGCGCCGCCGCCAATGCAGCCTCGCGGACCCCGGCACCAGCCCCTGCTATCCGGCCATCAAGGGTGCGGCGCCCCCCGTCGTAGAGCAGGTAGCTCGCCCCGGCGCTGAGCCGCAGGTTCTCGGCCGCCTCCGGATCGTTGAAATCCGAATTGAAATCAAGCGCTCGCTGGTTCAGCCGCATCATAAACGCCTGGGGCGGGTTGTCGGTACGGGTGAAGCCGAGCGAAAGCCCAGCCTGCGGATAGAACGCGGCGCGGGCCTGCTCGATCGCCGACTCGGCGGCAGCCACCCGCCACCGCGCCGCCTGTAGGCCCGGACTCTCCGCCAACGCGGCCGCTACGAAAGCCCCAAGGCCAGGCGACGGCTCCTCCGCCCACAGCGGAGTGAAACACAGCAGCAGCGCCAGCACGGGCGCAACCCGGAGACCCATCGGCGAAACCCCTATACATATCGTAGTATCGATATCTGACGATATTTTAGGCAAAAACATCATGTTCGCAGTCCTCCGAAACGCTTCTCGATACATTTCATGATCTGGGCTAGGTGGGGCTCGGCGACCGAGTAGAAGATGCGGCGGCCATCGCGATCACGGGAAAGCAGTCCGCAGCGCTCCATGAGCCGAAGATGCTCCGAGGCCATGTGGCTGGGAATCTCGCAGGCTTCCGCCAGCTCCCCCACGGTGTAGCGTTCGCGCAACAGCATCTGGACAATACGCAAGCGGGAGGGGTGCGAGAGGGTGCGCAGACATTCCGCCGCCGCTTCGAGGGCGGTCGGGCCAAGCAACGCGCTGGCGTGATCCGATTTCATGAGCGTCATAATATCGTACTATTCCGACATGTCAACATGTTAAAATAGGCTCCATTGGGGGTGAGCCCCAAGTGGCACAGCATCAAGAGTCGCAGCCTGCGCAGGCTGCCCTGGCGGGCGGCGGCTTGACGCCGCTCCCCTCGGGGAAAAGCAAGATGCCCCTCCTTCACGGCGGTACCAGGCTTCCGTAGCCCCCTAACTGGGCCTGGGCGCAGCGGGGCGGCCCCGGAGGAGTTCGTAGAGGTCGCGGTAGTGGCCCTGCTGGGCGATGAGCTGGGCGTGGGAGCCCTCCTCGATGATGTGGCCCTGGCGCATCACAAAAATCCGGTCCACGTGTCGCACGGTGGAAAGCCGGTGGGCAACGACGATGGTGGTGCGGTCGCGCATGATGCGCTGGAGGGCCTTCTGGATGAGTTGCTCGGTCTCGGTGTCCACATTGGCGGTGGCTTCGTCGAGAATCAGCATGATGTCGGGGTCGCGGGCGAGCGCACGGGCAAGGGCGAGAAGCTGCTTCTGACCGGTGGAGAGCGAGGAGCCACGCTCTTCGAGCCGTGTATCGTAGCCTTGATGCAGGGCGCGGATAAAACCGTCGGCGTTCACAAAGCGGGCGGCCTCCTCGATCTGGGCCCGGGTCATCGCGGAATCGAACAGGGCGATGTTCTCGGCGATGGTTCCGGAGAAGATGAAGGGATCCTGCATGACCACGCCGATGCGCCGCCGTAGCTCGGACTGGCGGTAGGCCCGCACGTCGTGGCCGTCGACCAGCACAGCCCCCTCCTGCACGTCGTAGAGCCGGGAGATCAAACTGATGACCGAGGACTTGCCCGCGCCGGTGGCGCCGACGAGGGCGATGGATTCGCCGGGACGGACGTGGAAGCTCAGGCCGTGCAGGATCCAGTCGTCCGGGTTGTAGGCGAAACGGACATCGCGGAACTCGATCTCGCCCCGGAAGTGCCGCAAAGCGACCGGCTGCGCGGGATCCTCGATTTCCTCGGGGGTGTCGAGCAGCGCGAAGATACGCTCGCAGGAGGCCATCGCCGCCTGGAAGATATTGGTCTTCTCGGCCAGTTCTTCGAGCGGGCGGAAAAAGTCGCGGGCGTAGAGCATGAAGGCCACCACGACGCCGAGGGTCACCCCGCCTGCGCCGTGCCACGCCATCCACCCACCGACAGCGAGCACCACCGAGAGGGCGAGGGCGCCAAGGTATTCCATCGTGGGAAAGAACCAGCTATGGGCGTTGACCGATTCCTGGCTGGCGTCTAGCAGTTCGCTGCTTCGCTCGTCGAAGCGCTTGCGCACCTTCTTCTCCTGGTGGAAGAGCTGAATGGTGATCATGCCCGTAATCATCTCCTGGAGGAAGGCGTTGAGGGCCGACTGGCGGCGGCGGACCTCGCGGTGCGCCCGGCGAACGCGACGGGTGATGAGCACGATCATCCAGAAGAGCAGCGGCATGACCAGTAGGACGGCGGCGGCGAGCGACGTACTCATGGAGAACATGCGGTAGAGTATGGCCCCGATCAGGAAGAGGTCGGAGGCGAGCCCGACCAGTCCATCGGAGATCATGCGCTGCATGGCCTCGACGTCGGAACTAACCCGGGTCATCAGCCGGCCCACTGCGGTCTTGTCGAGCACCTTCATGGGCAACGCCATGATCTTGCCGTAGACCGAGGCGCGGATGTCGAACACCATGCGCTGGCCCAGCCAAGCCATGAGCAGCCCTTGTCCATAGCGCATGAGGAAGGCGGCGAATCCCACCGCCGCGTAGAGTCCGGCGAGCCGCGCGATGCCTGCCATGCGGGCCTCGGCGGGAAGCGCCTCGGCACCCGCCGCGATGTAGCCGTCGATCGCCCGCTGCACGAGAACCGGCAGGTAGCTGACGAGCAGAGACATGGCAAACAGCAGGGCAACCGCCCCGGCGAGGGCGAGGCGGTAGGGCCGACTATAGGCAAAAAGCCGTGCCGACAAGGCGGGATCGAACAGCCGTCCTTGGATTTCCCGTTCCTCGTGGGCCGCGCTCATGAGGCCTCCAGCCGGGCTTCGAGGCGCTGGGCCTCGTCGAGGTCGCGGTAGTAGCCAGGCTGGCTCACCAGCTCTTCATGGCTGCCCTGGGTGGTGACACGGCCCTGCTCCACCACCACGATGCGGTCGCAGTGGCGCAGCGTGCTCACCCGATGGCTGACGACGACCACGGTACGGCCCTCCAGTTCGGGAAAGAGGCGGTCGAGAATGCGGGCCTCGGTCTGGGTATCGACCGCCGAGAAGGCGTCGTCGAGGATGAGCAGGGCGGGCTTGAGGGCGATGGCGCGGCCGAGGGCGGTGCGCTGCCGCTGGCCGCCGGAGAGCGACACGCCCCGCTCGCCGAGCACGGTTTCGAGTCCGGCGGGAAACAGCTCGATATCGGGCGCGAGCTGGGCGAGCTGGGCGGCCCAGCGCAGGTGCTCGGGATCGCTTTCGCCCAGCCCGAACCCGAGGTTGTTGGCGAGGCTGTCAGAGAACAGGAAAGGCTCCTGGGGAGCCATGCTGATGTGGCGGCGAAGGGTCTGGAGCGGATACTCCCGCAGATCGCGGCCGCCGACGCGCACCGAACCGGTGGTGGGATCGAGGATGCGGGCTAGGAGGTTGGCCAGCAGCGTCTTGCCGCTACCGGTGGGACCGGTGATGCCCACGCGAAGGCCCGCAGGAATGACGAGATTGAGGTCCCGCAGCAGCGTGCGGCTGCCGATCGCCAGCGACACGTCCCTCAGCTCCACATCGCCCCGGACCTGCTCAAGCGAGGCGTCGGTTAACGGCCCGTCCACGATCGAAGGCTCGGCGGCGAGTATAGTACCGACCCGTTTCCAGCTCTTGAGCCCGCGCTGCACGATGCTCAGCGTCCACCCAAGCGCAAGCAGAGGCCACTGGAGCAAAATGAGGTAGGAGTAGAACTGCACGAAATCGCCCGCCGAGAGCCGGCCCGCCACCACCTCGCGGCCACCCAGAAGCAATACGACGACGACCTCGACCGAGAACAGCAGGGCCATCAGGGGCCAGAGCGGGCTCTCCACCCGGCTCAGCGAGAGGGCCCGGCGGATGTATTCGAGGTTGAGAT
>CBFGVE010000249.1:0-4763 GCA_965651915.1 uncultured bacterium | reverse complement strand
GGGCCGCCGTCTCAGAGAATTTCGCGGGCAAGTCGGTGACGCTGCCGTCCTCTACCGTGACCACGCCACCCCGGTAGGTGAGGAAACGGACGCTGCCATGCGCGACCTCACCACTAGGCTCTCCTAGCCGCTCCCGGAGCAGCGTTTCCGGGTCCCCGGCCCGAATCGCTCCGGCAGACAGCTCGTCCACTGCAAGAGCGCCAACAACCAAAGCAAACCCTACCAGGCGCATGACATGATTCACGAGAACTCCCTTCCTTTGTTGTCCCAACAGAACGGCACACGACTATCGCTCAAACCTGACCAAAGTTATTCTATCGTTTCTTCCCCCGGAATCGAGACGAGCAGGTCTTCGGGCTTCGGGTGCTGGGCCGAGTACAGGTTCAGCACCCAATTACCTTCCCCCTGGTAGCAAAACTCGAGATGCCTCGCTTGCTCGGCCACCTGGGGGGAGATGCTCAACGGAAAGGTGACGGTATTCTTTTCCCGAGCCCTGTCCCATTTACCCTCAATCCACAGAACCCGCGCGGCTTTATCGATATCGATGGCGGCAAAGCCGATCACTTTGAAGGCTCCGACTGAAACGCCACCAAAATCTTCTTCCATTTTCGCTTGAACTATGGGGTACAGGTCGACCTTAGATTCGTTTCTCACCCATAAGGTGCCTTGGGCCATGGTTATCCGTTCCCCTGCTTTGTCGGCCTGGCACCCAGGCCCAAATAATGAAAGGAGCACCAGAAAACCGCCAGCTAATCTGAGTTCGTTAATGTTCAACGTGCTTTGTAATGTTCAGTAGTTGACGAAGCGCAAGGTCCACACGCCGCTGCCCTGGTAAGCGATCTCCATAGGAATGGACATTCCTATTTCAGGTAGATCAGTCGCATTCCCGAATGAGTATGAATGCTCGGCGCTAGATTCTTTCCAGCGCACGCTGAGCGGTAATCGTGTGTTGACCATACACCCAGCCCACGTCTTACCCCATCGGCTGGGTCCTAAATATCCGAATGTGGTTTCTTCCTTTCCGCTGACGAGTACGACGTCTCGAATGGGCTGAGTGGAAGAATTCAAAGCGCGCACTTGCAATCCCAGAGTTTGATCAACACCTGTGGTAGTAGAAAAGCATCCACATAGAATTAGCAGCATGATGGTAGTCAAAGAGAAAAAATGTTTCACTTGCATCTCCAGTTGAACCAATCAGCGGCCTCAATGTATCTGTGACCTGATCGACCATAATGACCCTATTGACGGTAGGGTCGGCAAAGACGCAGTGGTCAATTTGGTCAGCATGGTCATCCCGGTCAATAAGGTCATCTCTCTCGTCGCATCGCTCATGCCGGCCTCGTGCCTTTGCAGTCTGGGTAGGCCGGGCAGCCCCAAAAGCCGCCCTTCGCCGATTTCCGGCGGCGCATGGGCTTGCCGCACTGGGGGCAGTCGGGGGCATCGGCGGGTTTCTGATCGTCCCGCGCCTCGATGCGCTTGGCCATCAGCCGTTCGCTGAAGCCACCGGTTTCCTCGAAGGCCTGCCCCTGGGCCTCCTTCTGGTTCTTGAGCATTTTCAGTGCGCGGCCAAGAATGATGAGCATGGCGTTGGCCACCACCACCGCGTCGTCGGAATCGAGCCAGCGGGCGTACTTCTTGCGCTGCTCCAGCGCATGCTTCGCCGACTCGTGGACCATGTCGTCCTTGAACGGCGCATCGTCGAGCAAAACCGCATTGACGGCCTTTGACTCGGGGTCGTGGACCGACCAGGGAAGCTCCCCGCGGTCGAGGATAAAGATTTCGTAGTCGCCTCGCAGTTCGCTGAGGCTGGCCCGCGCCACGTCGGTGAGCTTCATCTCGGTGTCCTTCGAGGTCGAGGACCGCTCCGAGCCTTCGATGATGTTCTGCCGTCCGCTGCGGGCGGCCTGGGTCATCTGGTCGTACTGCCGTCCTTTGGGATCGTAGAACTTCGTGGCGGCCTCGCGGTGGTCGAAGGTCAGGAAGCGGCGGCAGAACCGAAGCGTGTCGAGTTCCACAATCGTGGCCAGGGTGAAGGAGTGCAAGCGACGAAAACCACCGTGTTTGTCGAAAAGCTCGGCCATGAAATGCTCCTTGCGAATGGGGTGACCGGATTGACCATGTTGACCCTATTGATGGTCGGGTCAGAAAAGACGCAGTAGACAATATGGTCAGCGATGTCAACCAGGTCATTCCGGGCATCTCACAGCCCTCCCGTTGAACGCCGGGTGTGGCGGCGACTTCTTCAACGCCGCCAAATGGAATAGCGCCTTACGGCGCCCCTACAAACGGAGACCGGCCCAACCGCCTTCTCGCCCCCCCCCTGGGACCGCGAGGCTCCGCACTCGCACTGGTTGATGACTCGCCACTTAACGGAGCCGCACCGGACGCCTGCGCGCACCCCAGGTGCCGGGGGGGCCGTTGAACTGGCCGGGGCAGGTGTGCCCGCAGCGCAGGCAGCGGCCCTCGGCATCGAGCTGCCATTGGGTGATGACGTAGCGATCGCGGCCAATGACGCAAGCCCCGCAGCCTGCGCAGTAGGTGCTGCCGCCCTCTTCGTCGACGATGTTTCCGGTGTAGGCGTAGCGCACGCCGTTCGCCAGCGCCTGACGGCGGGCCCGGCGCACCGTCTCGGCCGGCGTGGGTGGATGGTCGAGCATCTTGTAGTCGGGATGGAACGCGGTGAAGTGCATGGGGACATCGGGACCCAGCTCGCGCACCACCCAGCGGGTCATCGCATCGACCTCATCCTCCGAGTCGTTTTCGCCGGGGATGAGCAGCGTGGTCAGCTCGAACCACACCTTCGTCTCGCGCCGCAGGTAGACGAGGGTGTCGAGCACGGTCTGGAGGTCGGCGCCGCAGATTTTCTGGTAGAAGGCCTCGGTGAAGCCTTTGAGATCCACATTCGCGGCGTCCATGTGGGCGAAGAATTCGCGGCGGGGCTCGGGATTGATGTAGCCGGCGGTCACCGCGACGGTGCGGACGCCCAGCGCATGGCAGGCGCGGGCGATGTCGACGGCGTATTCGAGAAAGATGACCGGATCGTTGTAGGTGAAGGCGACCGAGGGGCAGCCAAGCCGCTGCGCGGCGCGGGCGATGGACTCCGGGGTGGCGGCGTCGGCGAGGGTGTCGAACTCGCGCGATTTGCTGATGTCCCAGTTCTGGCAGAAGCGGCAGCTCAGGTTGCAGCCCGCGGTGCCAAACGAGAGCACCGGGGTTCCGGGCAGGAAGTGGTTGAGCGGCTTCTTCTCGATGGGGTCAATGCAGAATCCGCTGGAGCGCCCGTAGGTCGTGAGCACGATGGCACCGTCCTTGCATCCCCGGACAAAGCAGGCGCCGCGCTGGCCCTCCTTCAGGGTGCAGTGGCAGGGGCAGAGCAGACAGCGAACCCTTCCGCTTTCCCTTTTCTCCCAGTAGCGGGCCGGGTGGGCGTCGCGTATGGGTTCTTCGATCATGGCATCTGCAGGTGCCTCAGCAACTGTCTAGCGGGATCATAGCCCGGATTCATATCGAGCGCAAGCTGGGCAGCATCGCGGGCCGCCGACTTGTCCCCTTGCCGCAGATGCAGCGTGGCCCGGGCGAAGGGGATGTCGGGGGTGTCCGGGTTGAGCCGCTCGGCGGTGCGCAAAGCGGAGACGGCCCCGGGAAGATCCTCGAGCTGGGCGAGAACCAGGCCCAGGTTGTACCAGGCCCGGCCAAAGTCTGGAGCCAGCTCCACCGCCCTTCGCAGCGCGTCGCGGCAGTCCTGCGGCCGCTGCATCTCGGCGAGGAGCAGTGCCCGGAGATAGGGGTGGTCGGCGTTTCCGGGCTCAAGGCTCTCGGCCTTCTCCATCGCCCGTAGCGCCTCGTCGTTGCGTCCCGCCCGGTTGAGAATCTGGCCGTAGCTGGAATGGACATAGGGCGAGCGCAGGTCGCGCTCGGTAGCGCGCCTAGCCCAGTCAACCGCGCTGGCCACATCCCCCTTGCGCAGGTGGTGCTCGGCGAGACGCAGGGCACCCGAGGGCTGGTCGGACGACCAGTGGAGCCAGTCCTGCAGCTCACGGTAGACCGCCGAGCCGCGGTCCAGCGACTCCTGAAGGGCCCAGGCAGCCTCGAGACGCACCAGGCGGACCGGATCGTGAAGCAGGGGGCGGAGCCGCTCGAGGGCTTCGGGCATGCTGCCGAGCAGACGAACCGCAGCCGACCGAACCAGTGGATGCTCGTGGCCCAGCGACTGGATGGCAAACTGGGCGACGTCGGGGCGCTGCGCGTAGGGAATGAGCAGGGCGAGTAGATTGTAGCGCCACGCGGGAAACTCCTCCGATTCAGCCATGCGAAGTAGGTCGTCAATCACGGTAGCGTCGCCGTCCCAAGCCCGGGCGATCAGCCGGGCCCGTTCGCGGGTCCTGCGCTCGGCCAGCTTCTTGCCATACCACTTCTCGGACCACTCGATCGCCCAGTCGACATTTTTGTCCGTATGGCAACGGTTGCAGGCGTTGGGAATGCCCAGCTCGCGGGTTAGCACTGGATCGGGCACGGTGAAGGCGTGGTCGCGGCGCGGATCGCGCACCATGTAGTGGGTGGTGGGCATGTGGCAGTCGATGCAGCGGCTGCCGGAGGAGCCCGGGGCGTGGAAGGTATGCTCCTCGGCGACGATGGGCGTGGCATTGTTGCGGGTGGGGAGCTGGTGGCAGCTCATGCAGAGCGCGTTGTTGGCGACAGGCAGCACCAGCTCGCCCGAGTGGGCATTGTGGCAGTCGAGGCAGGTGACGCCCTTGTGGTACTTT
>CBFGVE010000248.1:0-4774 GCA_965651915.1 uncultured bacterium | reverse complement strand
TTTTTTCGAGATGGGCGACGACGACCTGGCCCACGTCATGCAGTCGGTCGTTCCGGGCGCCCTCGAAGTTTCTGTCCGAGAGGCCGCTGACGCCTGCCCTGCCGCAGCCATCGAGGTCGAATAGGCTTGGCGGAGAAAAAACTGAACAAATACCGGAGAGGCTTTCCCTCTCCGGGAAACCACTCAATGTCAGAGGTCGTCCTCGACCTCTGCCAGGCAGCGGTCGAGAGGTCTAAACTCCCTGGCCTGGCGGTTTCGATCGTTTCCCAGGACGAGCCCTTGCTCAGCGCAGGCTTCGGTCATGGAATTGATGCCGACACCCTGTTTCCCATCGCATCCTGTACCAAACCGTTCACGGCAGAGCTGCTACTCCGCCTCGCCGATGAAGGCAGCCTGGATCTGGACGCGCGCGTCTGCCGCTTCTGGCCCGGATACCAACTGTCCAGCCGACGATGGACGGAGCTGCTAACGGTTCGCGACTTGCTATGCCACCGGCAACCGCTCCCGTCACACCCCTGGGCGTGGATATTCTGTGATGCAGACCGCGAGCGATTTTTAAGCCAGCGCGTCCCCCACCTTGAACTCCTTCCCGATGCCCCTCCTGGTCGATACCACTACTCCAATATCCAGTACGCATCCCTCGGCCATCTCGTCGAGGTGCTCGGTAAAACCGAGTGGATGCAAACGCTGGAGACCACCCTCCTAAAGCCGCTGGGCATGCACCGAACCGACTGCGCCAGTTCAGACTGGGCGAACCATCCCAACACCGCGCAACCACACCGTTTTTGTGATTCAGGCACTGAACCAATCACGCCCTTTCATGCGCGACGCGATCATCCCATCGCACCGGCGAGCGAGCTGCTCTCCTCGGCTAACGACCTCCAGCGTTGGCTAACCTATCTGCTGGCTCGGGGTCGGGCACAGAATGCGGAGGTGCTTATTGCTGAATCGAATTCCCCGCATCAGGGAGCCCTGCACTACGCCCTTGGCTGGCGGACCCAGGCGCTATACGGCGAACCTCACCACTGGCACAGCGGACAATGTACCGGGTATGCCGCGATTACCAGCTTGAGGCCGGCCCGAGGGTTGGCGGTCGCCCTGCTCTGTAATGCTGACGAGGCGCTGCCCCATTTGCAGGCGCTCCTGCACGCGATTATCGACCAGCTCGAACACCGCACTCCGTTCGACTGGTCATCGGTTTTCCCAGGCGTGAAGAAGGCCGAAGACACTTCGGTTCAAGACAACACGACCCCATTCGCGGACTTGACCTGCGTGGGCCGCTATCACCACGCCGGCTACGGCGAGATGCGGATTGAAGAGGAAGGCGGCGAGATGAAAGCGGCACTCCAGAACTCGCCCCTATCCGTTTTGATCGCCTCTACCGGAGACGGGGCCCTCTGGCAGCCCGAAGGCTACACAACCCGCTTACACCTCGGGTTCGGCAGGGACGACCTCGTAATGGTGGCTCCGGGTGCTCCCAGCGCTATTCGGTTCGAGCGGCTGGGCTGTTGACCGCCCCGTATCTAATCAGGGCGACTGCCATCTGGGCCGATCCGTAAGGAAAAGCTGGTCGAGATTGTGCGCGCCCAGGCCAAATCCTTGACTCAACGGCCAGTCATTGGGCAACTGCCCTTGCAGCACTGGGAACCAGGTACGGTGGCTTCCAGTGACGAGATTGCGGATGAAAGGACGGTCGCGGGTTAGGGTGGTGAAATAGAGTCCCGATACATTTTTTGTGTAGTCGTTGATTTCGTAGAACTCGTCGATGCTGGCCGGCAAGTAGAGCGAATTGCGGTCGCCATACCAGGCGGTAGCCCAGGGCATGTCGGTACAGATCAACTCGCTCCTATCGAGCATACCGGTGACGTGGAAGATGTAGGGAGGAAAATAGGGGGGATAAGGAACACTGGCCCGCGGCGGTAACAGAGAAAAGATGAGCGGAAAAGAGGTGGTGAGCACCAGCGCGGAAATCACCAGGTTCTGGACGATCTTGGTACGGATCTGCATGCGGTCCACGAGCAGATAGAAAAAGGCGCAGGCATAGAGAATCATGAAGGGCCAGAAAATGTTCACCGTGCGCAGGGTGTCATCGCCGAAAACGGAGCCGCCCAGCAGCAGCGCCACGAGTCCCAGGGCCAATCCCCAGCGAAGCAACCCGACCGAGGGTCTGGCAAAGCGGTAGAAAAAGGTGCAGAGGAAAATGCCCGCGAGCAGGCCATCGCCGACTGAAACGAGGCCATCGTTGTAGAAGCGGGCCATGGTGGAGAGCCATTTCTGGTTGAGCGCTTTGCGTACCGAATCCGCCTTGAAGGTTGGAGCCAGGCTCCGCTCCAGCATGTCCTCTTCGTACAGCGAGGTATCGTTGAGGGCTAGGTAGGGCGCGAAGCCGAAGGGTGTCCCGCTTACGGCGACGTTGCGCATGATCCAAGGTGCTATCAGCACCAGAAAGAGGACAAGGGCGGCTACAGGCCAGTACCACCGGCGACCGAAAGCAACGCCGTAGACCAGCAGCAAAGCCGGGAGAAGAACGATGGCGCTGTAGCGGGTGAGGAATGCGGCAGCCACGCAGACCGTGGATACGGCAAAGGGAATCAGCCAGGCAACCGGCTTCTTGCCTTGCTTGTAGGAGTCGATCGCGAGGGTGGCTGCATAGAAGGCGGCAAGGCCAAGAAACATGGTCATCGAGAGATTCAATCCGGAAATTGCATCCTTCCAGATCGTGTTGCTGAGAAAAAAGAGGCTCACGCCCAGTAAAGCCACGCGCCGCTCGAACAGCCGCAGGGCTAGCAGAAAGACCAGCACCCCAGAAAGCACGACGAAAATGTGGCCAAGCGTGACAACCAGGTACTCGGGGGCATATACGCCCCCCTTCAGTTCGCCGCCGAATTTTGTCCCGGTAATCTTGAACCATGCCGCCAGAGCTGCGGGATACAGAGGCGGGTGGATGATATCGGGGTGGCGTTCGATTCGCGGGTTCTCCTGCTTGGATTTCTTGATGAGATGCCACATCGTAGCCGGGCGCACCGTCTGGGTGACCAACTGCTTCTGCTGCATTAGATTGCGACCGAGCTGGGCGTAGTCCATCGCCTCAGCCTCCTTGAGGCCTTTGAACTGAGTTGCGGTGTAGAGCAGCAGAACGAGAAAGACAAAGAGAATGTAGAGACCGCCCTTGATGAGACGGAGGCCGATGCCTACATCCACGTTGTACACGAGGTCTTGGATGCGCGATTCAAAAGGTCTGGGTGCCATGGAAGGTCCGGGGTTCTGGGCTGGTTTCAGGATACGGGCATGGGAAGGCTGCTGCAATGCTTAATCGGGCGCCGGGATCCTGCTCTTGCGGCGGTGTTCCAGACCCAATTCGTTGATTTTCCGGTGAAGGGTACGCCGGCTGATTCCGAGCTGCTCTGCAGCCCGGGTCCGGTTCCCGTGGTGGGCTTCAAGGGCTTTCAGGATGAGGCCCCGTTCGGCCTCATCGAGCGAAAACTCGCCGCCAGGCTTTGGCGCTGGATTTCCCGACTCCTGATCGCGGATCGCCGACGGGACATCCCGCAAGGTGATCTTGGACCCGCGCGAAAGGACCACCATGCGCTCCACCGCATTGCGAAGTTCACGCACATTGCCGGGCCAGTTGTAGGCGCACAGGGCTTCCAGCGCGTCTGGCGTAATTCCTTCCAGTTCGCGGGCGTTCTCCTTCTGGTAGAGGGCCATGAAGTGGCTAAGAAGCACGGGGACGTCGCTGCGGCGTTCGCGAAGGGGCGGCATACGGATCGAAACAACGTTGAGACGGTAGAATAGGTCCTCGCGAAAATCGCCGGCATCGACCATCGCCTTGAGGTTGCGGTTGGTCGCCGCGATGAGGCGTACGTCGGTGTCGATTGTCGTCTGCCCCCCTACCCGCTCGAACCTCCGTTCCTCAAGAACTCGGAGAATTTTCACCTGGACACTGGCATCGATCTCGCCAATCTCGTCGAGGAAGAGACTGCCGCCATCTGCCAGTTCAAACCGGCCTTTCCTCATTTCCGCAGCGCCAGTAAAAGCTCCTTTCTCATGCCCAAACAATTCGCTTTCGAGCAAATTGTGCGACAAGGCCGCGCAGTGGATGGGAACAAAGGACGCCCGGCTGCGGGGACTGAGCCGGTGAATCGCCTGTGCCACCAGCTCCTTGCCTGTGCCGCTTTCGCCCTCGATTAGCACCGTCGCGCGCGATGGCGCCACCTGCCGGATGGTGTCGAACACGCTTTGCATAGCAGGCGCTTCGCCGATGATGCTTTCAAGACCATACTTTTGATCGAGCTGCTCGCGCAGACTTCGGTTTTCCACCTCGATGTCGCGGGAGCGGAGGGCTCTCTGAAGCAGCAGTTCAAGCCGGTCCAGATTTACTGGCTTGGTGAGAAAGTCGTAGGCCCCTTTTTTCATGGCCTCGACCGCAGTGTCGATAGAGCCGTAGGCGGTAATTAGGATACAAACCGGCTGAGGATTGCGGGCGAGCATGCGCTGCATCAACGTCATCCCATCCATGCCCGGCATACGGATGTCGCTGAGCACTACGTCCACCGGCTGTTCGCTGAGGCGGTTGAGCGCCTGCTCGCCATTTTCCGCCAGCAGTACCTCGTAGTTGCGGCGGAGGGCGCGGGCCAGCCCATCGCGTGTGTTTTTCTCATCGTCGACAATCAGGATGGATGGCTTGCTCATTACGGATGGTCCCCGTCTGAATCTAATGGGCTGCGATGGGCCTTAAGCATGCGTATGCGCTGGTCGGAGAGCGGGAAGTAGA
>CBFGVE010000247.1:0-4787 GCA_965651915.1 uncultured bacterium | reverse complement strand
CTCTTTATTCGTACCTTGTCGCGGGCTGAACGGCGCGGGATGCCTCCTCGGCGAAGCGCTCATCGCCCCCCGCCACCTAATCTGCCGCGCCCCCAATCCCTACCCGCTCGACGACCGCACCGGGGTCCTGGGGTTGGGTGACCTAGCCTCGGCACTGCGTTGATCGCCGGGGCAATGCGTTCCTAGGCGGATCATTCCTTCCAGCATATTGGAAACAACTTCCTTTGCCCGCGAAAATGTAGGGTAGTATCGGCCAATCAGGCCGCGCACCACGAAGCAGCGACTTTGGCTTTCGATTTCATGGCGAAGAATCACCTGGATCCTCTCGCTTGCAGCGGGTTTCAGAAGCTTCCGTATATCGCTTCCTAGCAGCCTGGCAACGGCGAGGTCAGGATCGCCTTCTGTTCCATGAAGAAGGTCGCCAGGTGGATTTGAAGCGATGCGCTTTCTGGCCTCGACATCCAGATAATTGTTCAGAATGAATGCGATGTCTGTCCCGTCCTTCTTGTGCCGAATTTCTGGACGATCGCATATGGCCACCAGTTTAAGCACGACCAGCGCGGGAATTGGCGCGACGGCGATGCGATGCGTTTGGCCAAGATCATCACTCAGCACAAGGGTATCGGCATGTTCAAAGGCTTCGTCAAACCCTACAACGCTCCACGGGCTCCCGTCGCTAGGCCAGGTCACTGAGCCGTCCGCAGCAATCTCGCCAAAGGGCAGCAGATCCAATTCCTGCTGGGTTTCTTGATGAACCCTTTTTTCCTGATGCTCTGGGGATCGTGGTCTGTATCCGCGCTTGTTCAACGCGTGCGAAAACCGGTTGTAAACCGACCAGCTTTCAACCTGAATTGAAAAGTCCATATCGGAGGTGCTGCGGGTGATGTCGATGTTGCGGGCATGGAAGAAGTGGACATCCCGGGCAAAGGCTCCGAACACCATGAAGGGCGTGCCCAGGGCGGAAGCGGTAGCCGCCACGTCACACAGGGCCTTACGCTTGCCTTCATCAAGCGGATTCAATAGTTTTTCGTAGATACTGCTCATACACCCGCGTAGCGGTTTCAAGATTGCGGTCAACGTCGCTTGCCGCCAGATCGGCATACACAACGAGCGGATGGACGCATCCCTGCATACTGCCTGCCGATCTCTGCCGCCAAAATGGGCGGAGCACTTCAACCCGGCCCGCTGGGTCCTTTCGGAGATCGTTCTCCAGGAGAAAAAAATCAGGCAGTGAGTCGGCGTAGATGGCTGCGGTTTCCGGGGTGAGAAAATGTGTCAGCCTTGCTCCGGCCACCTCACCACCCCAAAGCCCGCCCCACGATGTGAGATCTACATGCTGCCACCAGGATGTGGCGGGCGCGCGATAATGTCCAACCACGAGCTTCGGACGCATACGTGTTCCATAGTCCTGCACCCATCGCTCGAAGAGTTTTCTTCGATTGATCAGCAGCCGGTTGCCCGGGGATTCCTCAACAAGGTATTCCGAAACCATCAAATCCTCGATCCCGTTGCTGATGGCCCCCAGAGCAATCCCGGTTGCATGGTTGATTTTCCGATAGGTCTGGTTCAGCAGCGCCTTTCCAGGCGCGCTGTCCAGCATCGGGTCGGCAAGAAAGGAATAGATGAGCCTCAGTGTGGTGTTTTTCAAGCCACGAAGAGCGGGTACGCCAGCGGACATCCGCGATGCCAGGGCATCTCGTTTCACGCGTCCCAGGATGAACAGGTATAGATCCCCTACGCGGAGGAAGGCATGCCCCAGATCATCGACAAACCCGATTCCCAAATCGCGCAACCGCTCGCCGCACGTCACACTCACGCAGGGAGCGTAGACAAGCAAGGGCTGCTTGGTGGCGTCGTCCTTCGCCTGGCGTAGCGCCAGCAAGTTGACTGTCGTTGTCGAAAGGTCCCCACTGTAGTGCACGTGATAGGAGGCTGTGTGCCCGCAATACGACGCATGCACCTGAGCGCCCGTCTCGCCCCGATTGTT
Source organism: uncultured bacterium (assembly GCA_965651915.1). Taxonomy (GTDB): domain Bacteria; phylum Verrucomicrobiota; class Kiritimatiellia; order CBFGVE01; family CBFGVE01; genus CBFGVE01. The sequence continues at coordinate 2,800 of CBFGVE010000247.1, read as the reverse complement.
CGCATGCCCTCCAGGACGCACGGACAGCTCCAAGCCGGGTATGGCCGGAAGCATTTCCAACGCACGCTTTAGCTCTATTGTGTTCATCGCCATTTCAACCTGTTCACAATATACTGATGTTCATGGTTCATGAACAAGTCGTTTTTATGAACAAGCAAGCTTCACCAGCCTGCATACAGCACCGAAATATCTGTATCTATCTCACCACATGCAGGTTGCATAACAAGCATATACCTGATTTCGACTTCGACTTTGTTCTCGACGGCGGGCGGCGGCGGCACATGATAGCGCCGCTTTTCGCCCCCAAAAAAAGCTTCTAAGCCCCGTTTCGGACCCATAATTCGACGCAACCCACTCCCCTCGTTTAAGTAATGCAGGTCCGGCAAGCTGACCATCAGAGAACCCCTTTCCATCTCGGCGGTTATATATCAGAAATTTTACATGAAAAGGTAGCATGGGGGGGCCCGAGTTACCGACAATGGCCTAATGTCCGCGTTCAGGAGCCGAGGGCGGCGGTTCCCTTGCAGGCGGGGTAGTTAGCGCAGCCGTAAAACTGAGCACCGGCGGTGGGGCCGCGTTTGGCGGTGCGCAGCACCGTGGGGCCGCCGCAGCGAGGGCAGGCGGGGGCGGAGGGCTGAGGCGGGGGTGGTTGCGAGATGGACTGCCGGGAGGAGTTCTGCACAGACTCCACCAGCTTGAGGAGGGCGGGGCCGTCTACCAGCTCCAGCGGCTTGCCGGAGGCGAAGGCCTGCGCGTCTCTGGTGAAGAAGCCGGAGGAGACCAGGATTCCACGGTCTGCTCGTTCCGCCATCATGACGCCATACAGCTCGCGCACCTTGTCCACCCCCACCTGACGCGTCTTCCACTGCTTGCACTGGATCAGCGTCGTCTCACCGCGCCGATGCAGCTTGAGATCCACGCCGCCATCCGCCCCGCCGCCCCCAGTCTCGGACACGGTATAGCCGCGTTGTCGGTATGCCTCGCCGACCAACTGCTCGAACTGGCGCCAGGAGATGGCGCGAATGGCCTCCAGTCCTCGGGTCTGCCGGAGGAGCCAAAGGCGCGAGATGGATTTAATCGCGGACTTTGCCGACGCGAACAACGCCACGGCCGCGAGTGCTCTACCGATAGCGTGCCCCATGGTTGCAAACCGCACGTCCGCGTAGCGGCCGTTAGATTCATTGAACAGCATGCCGCTGGCGATCCAGAAAACGCCCGCCGCGATGACTCCTACCCACCAGGGCAACTGGGCTAGCAGGTCAAAGATATCCTGGATCAGGCCTGCGCGTTTGCGGCGCCCCATGGCAATGTATCCCTTCAGTTGGAGGAGCGGTGCTCGGGGTATAACCCTTGCTGGTAACACCAGGCTAAAGCAGGTGCTTCCAAGAGGATTATCTCTGGGCTTCTACCATGAAGGACGTGCTGGGCTCAATGGGCATTTCCCCCTCCGGTGGTGCCATCTGCGGGGGGCAGGAGCATCCTCGCTCCGTTTTTCACTGCTTGGGCTTGGAATGAGAGTGGGAATGGGCTATCACCTCCGCATGAGTTTGGAAAACATTCGTGTCGTGCTGGTCCGCCCGCTCTACGGCGGCAACGTGGGCTCGGTCTGCCGGGCGATGATGAACATGGGGCTGTCCCGGCTCGCCCTCGTCGCCCCCCGGGCCGATCTACGCAGCGACGAGACCTTGCGCATGGCGCTGCACGCGCACACGATCCTCGACCAGGCCCTCATCGCCCCCACCCTGGCCGAGGCAGTGGCCGACTGCACCCAGGTCGCAGGCACGAGCGCCCGCCAGGGCCTCTACCGCAGCCACTGCCAGCTCCCCCGCGACTGGGCCCCCGGCTTCCTCTCCGCCGCCGCCAGCGGCCCGGTCGCCCTCGTCTTCGGCCCCGAGGACAGCGGACTCCAGAACGAGGACCTCGCCCTCTGCACCCAGATCATCCAGATCCCCTCCGCGCCCGAGTACACTTCGCTGAACCTCGCCCAGGCCGTCATGGTCTGCGGCTATGAGCTGTACCAGGCCAGCGGCCAGTTCGAACCGCTGGAGGAGTTCTCGGACCCCGCTCCCAGCGCCATGCGCGAACGCATGTTCTCCATCTGGCGCGAGGTGCTCCTGGAAATCGGCTTTATGAAGGAGGACAAGGCCGAACACATGATGATGGGCCTCCGGCGCATCCTCTCCCGGGGCGCCCACACCGAGAACGACGTCCATATCATGATGGGCGTCGCCCGCCAGGCGCAGTGGGCCGCCCACAACATGGCCAGCCGGAAAAAAGAGGGCAATATTCCGCCAAGCCACGCGTTGTAGGAGGTTGGGCGGGGATGGGCGCACTCGACTGGGGGCCCAATTCTGGGCACTCCGCTCTCGACAAACCAGCCCCGGACGGGTAGTTGTGTAGGCCGTTGCAGCCATCCGAAAGGAAGTGCGTCTTGTCTGATAGCGAACCTATTTTCCACCTGGTGATCGAGTCGGGCCCCGACCAGGGCCGCCGCATCGAGGTCCCCGCCCAGGGCGGGCGCATCGGCCGGGCCTCGACCAACGACATCGTACTGCCCGACCTTAGCCTATCCCGCTACCACTGCCGGGTTTTCTTCAAGCCCGACGGCCAGCTCTGGGTCTCCGACCTCAAGAGCACCAACGAGACCCTGGTCAACCACAAGCCGATCGACGAGCGCCTCCTGCATATCGGCGACCGCATCGAGATCGGCGAAACCGTGCTGCGCGTCGAGCATGAGCGGCTCGACGGCAGCGCCCCATCCCCCGCCGCCCCCGCTGCGCCCCCCCCGGGCTTCTCCCTT
>CBFGVE010000246.1:0-4788 GCA_965651915.1 uncultured bacterium | reverse complement strand
CCTTCGTCTATGCCAACTACGCCTCGGTCGATAGCGACCTGCGAATCAAACTAAAGGAGCAGTCACTCCAACTGGAGGGCGACCAGGTCCTGCCCTGGCAGGAATTCGCCGCCTGCCATGCCTGGTCCATGGGCTTTATCGGGGCCTGCGTCATTCGCATGGAGGATTGGCGCCGCGTGCGGACCGACCGCTATACCGGCACCTGGTTCGCCCATTCCGGCCATATTCTGGAACTCATTGCCGGCCACGACGTGCCGCTGCTCGCGGAATCGCTTGTGCTGAACCGCTGCGGCGAGCCGAGGCTCTTCACCTGGACCTCCAGTTTTTTCGATGTGCTCGGCGGCTGGGCGCGCATGGTGGCTCTGCTTCCCGAGCCCTACGACGATGCGCTGCGCAAGCAGTGCGTTGAGGCTTTCGAGAGTGCGCACGGCTTAAACACTCTGAAATTTTTGTGCTATGCGCGGGCCGACTACGCCTACAATCTGGACATGCTTAAAGCGTATATTATCCCCCGCAGGCCCGGCTTGGCCTATCTGGCTGCTGCCCATGGCATAGCCCTGGTGCCACCCGTTCTGTTCCGCATGCTTCGGTCTCTTGTAACCTTCGTTCGCCAACGCACCCTCGCTCCGGTGGGCGCAATCAAGTAGCTCTGCATGTACGCTCTACTCCTACGCGGCTTGGATGCGCTGACAGTGTTCGGCGCTCTGAGCCTTTTTTTTATCCTTCCCGCCTTCGTTCTCGCGGGCAGGCGCGGCAACGAATGGCCCTTTCGCTGCGTCCAGGCGGCGCTCGCCTCGCTAGGAACCTTCGTTTTCGTGGCCAAGCTTGCGTCGCTGAGCGGTGGCATGACCCCGGAGAGTGCGCCTGTCCTCACCTGGGTTATTGCCATCCTCCTGTCCTCGTTCGGCCTGAGGCGTTGGTCTCCACGGACGGATATTCTCGATACTTCCCGTAGTCCGTTGTCGCTACCCTGGATTCTTCTTCTCGCCCTTGTCGTCCGCCTTATTCATCCGCTCAACGCCGGTTTCCTCGGCCAGTCCGATGCCTATAGCCACCTGCAGTTCCTTCGCGATGTCGTTCATGAAGGCCAGCTCGCCCATACCCTCTATCCCGACGCCTTTCACCGTGTGCTTGCGCTTCCGGTTTCGCTGCTCAATCTCGACCCCTATCTTGTCGCCCGCTACGCAGGCGCATGGTGGGGCGTGCTGCTCGTGCTGCTGGCCTATGTGAGCCTGAAGAGCGCAGGCACCCGCTCGGCGTTGGCCGCAGCTTGGCTTCTCGCCGCCTGCCCGCTTTTCTATCCGCTCATCAAAACCGGCGTCGGCTCGTTTCCCAACCAGGCTGGACTGGTCTTCCTGCTGGGCTCGCTCCTCGCGCTGTCCTCGTTCCGGCGTTTGTGGTTTGTCGGCCTAGCCAGCATCTGGGGTCTCGCATTAACCGTTCCCCTGATGCTGGCCGCGCCCGCACTGGTCGCACTGCTCGATCAGTTTGCGCTCCGCGCCCGCCGGGACGCCTTATCCCGCTACTCGGCGTTGCTTTTGGCTGGAGTGGCGGTGGCGGTGTTCGCGGGCTCCTTCGCGTTTCTTGCCCTCGCTTCACGTATCGATCTCAGCCACACCGTCCAGATGTTCACCGGCATTGGCGAGCTGAGCCCTCAACCGCTCCCGCTCTACAAGGCCATGGTTGCGGACTACTTCGGAATCAAGCGTGGCGGTGTTGGCTTCGGAATCGGCTTCGCGGCCTGCATGATTCTCGGCGGCTTCTTTGCATCAGTCTGGCGGCTTGCGCAGAGTAGGGGATTTTCTTCGCTGCGCATCGTTGCCGTATGGGGTTTGCTTGCGACGGTTCAAAGCACCCTGGGCGTCATGCAGTTCACGGCCTACCAGCGCGCCGGATGGGAATTGCTCCTCGCCCTAGCCCTTGCCGGAGGGCCCCTTCTGGTGCTGTGCGCCGACTGGCTGGCGCGAAAGCCGGGTGCCCGCCCGGCAATACGAGTGCTTGTCGCTATCGTCACGCTCGCCGGGCTGCTTGCCTCCCCCCGGCACCAACCCTTGCTCAGTGGTGCCGAGGAAGACATCGTGGCGGCCGCCCGCGGACTCTCCCGGCTGATCTCTGCCGAGCGAGGCTTGCCCATGCCCTTCAGCTTCGAGGACCCTTTGGAGCTATTACCCGACTCGCTTGCTGGCCAGTCCGCGCCCCGCCGCATCTTCTACCGCCAGTTCAGCGGCTTCACCCATGGCGATCCACTAAAATCGGCCTTCGAACAGCGTAGGCTAGGGGATCTCTCGCCCATGGGGGAGGCCAGCCGGATTCCCGACTTTGTCGCGTACTACTCGCCACAGTACGTCCTCGTCGATCGGGGCGCGGTATCCGGCTCATGGCTCATGCGGACGCTCTTCCCCAACCGCGTCTCCGAGGTGGAAGACGCACGGCAGCGGTTCGTGCAGGTGAACAGCGCGCTCGAACACTGGGTTGAAGCCCAGCCTGCGCAGGGGCTCCGGGTTGACAAGCATGTACTCGGCCAGCTCGATGTCTATGTTGTCGACGTGCCTGACCCCGACCATAGCGAGCGACTTGCCGGCGAACAGGTGGAAAGCGCCTACCGTATCGAGCTGCATAGGGCACCCGATAGCAGCGGTATGTCCACCTACGCTCCGATGCTGGCCAGTGGCGAACTTGACAAGGAAGGTCTGCGGTGTCTACTTCGCGATTCGCCCGAGGGCAGGGCGCTTGTTGTCCCATCGGGCCGGATGCTGCGGGTGCTGGCAATCTTTTCAATCGCCTGGATTGCTATGTTCCTCATGCCTCTTGGCCTTGGTTTGGCCCTGGTGCGGTGGGGGCGAAGCCGTTTCGGCGCGGGCTGGGGTGGGGGAGAGGTTTTTTCGACATTCTGGATCGGCGTAGGCTTCCTCGTGCTGCTGCTTCAGTTTTGGTCGCTGTTCTTCCCCGTGGATAGCGCATGCCTGATTGGATCGGTCGTTCTCGGGCTGCTCGGCTGGGCCTACGGCTTCCGCGAGTTCCGAACCTTCGCGATTTCCTGGTCACCGCTACGGGGAATGGCCGTTATCCTGTTCGCCCTGGCGCTCGCGACGGTGGCCGCGGCTAAATCAGCCCGCGTGGGCATCACCGCCTACGACACGCTGCTCTTCCACCTGTCGAGCGTTGAGTGGATGAATCAGTTCGCCGCCGTGCCGGGACTGGCCAATCTGCACATTCGCCTCGGTACCAACTCCGGCTACCTGCTGCTCTCTTCGCTGATGGATCAGGGCTTTTTTGATACCCGGTCCGCCTGGTTCATGCCCGGATTCGTCGATATGCTGTTTGTCTTGAATCTTCTCTACGCAGTGTTCCTTTCGCCGCGTCATGGAGGCCGCTCCCGGCTATTCGCCCTCCTGCTCATTCCCTACGGTCTCAGCCAGATGGGCAGCCTGTCGCCGAACCTCTACTTTGACGCCCCCACCCAGATGCTTCTCGGCCTGCTGCTGCTAGAAATGGTGCGGCTTACTGAGCCACGCCGCGACCAGCAGAACGGGGAGTCGAAGTGGACACCTTCCGGCGTGCTCTACACGCTGTCTCTCGCCACCCTGGCCTTCTCCTTTAAGCCGATTGGCGCACCCATGCTGCTGGTTGTGCTTCTGGCGCTAGGCATCTGGCTGCTGCATCAGTTCAAGCTTCGAGCGGTTTCGCGACGGTCGCTGATCATTCCCGCGCTACCCCTTCTCGTGCTGGCGGGCTGGATGCTGCGCAACGCCATCCTTAGCGGATGGCTCATGTTTCCTTCACCTCACGGCGAGCTGCCCGTGGACTGGGCGGTGCCCGCCCACACCAAGGCCATTCACCACGACGAGCTGATGCAGACCGTAGAAGGCCAGCGGTCCGTCATCCAAGCCTGGGCACGCCGGCCAGGCGCTGAATTCGTGCAGGCGATGAACGCGCCGCTGAACGCCTGGTTTTTTCAGTGGGTCGAGCGCAACCTGCACTCCTTCGAACTGCCGAGGCTCGTGCCACTGACCGCCGCCTTCTTTCTCATCTGGATCCTGGGGGTGGCCCTGCTCCGGAAGCGCGAAAGCTGGCAGGCATGGGCGCTGCCTGTTCTGATGCTCACGCAGCTCGCGTTCTGGTTCTTCGCCGCCCCCGACTTGCGGTTTGGCCGCGGACTAATCTGGATGACCTTCGCGCTTAGTGGTGCCTACCTCTTCTCGCTGCCAAGCCGTCTGGTCTATCGGGAACTCGCCGGGGCTGTCGCCTTGGTTCTGACACTCTATCTGAGCTTGCCCCATCTTCCAGCCCTCGTAAAAACCCCCTTCAATAGCCCCTGGCTGATTGGGCGCGCCCCAGCATTGCCAACCAGAATCGTGCAGCTTGACGGCGGACAACACCCACCGCTCGAAGTGCATGTGCCGGTAAGGGGCGACCAAGCCGGCAATGCACCACTCCCCAACACCCCTTATCCTAGAAGCGCCCTCCAAGCCCGAAAGCCAGGCGATCTATCGAAGGGCTTTAGGGTGGGTGGCGATTAGGCTGCACTGGTCGCTCCCCTCAACAGCTCCTCTTCCCGGACTAGCTCCAACTTTTTATCGTGCATCCCAGCCGCCTCCTGCGTTAGCTTCTGCGCCATGTCCTCGCTGCCTCCCAAAACAATTTTTCTCATCCCCGTGTTCAACGAGGCTGAGAATGTTGAGCCGCTTAATACCGAGCTGCACGAGGTCTATCCCGGGGTGCCGGTTTGCTTTATTAACGACTGCTCGACCGACCGCACGGCCGAGGTGCTGCGCCGGGCAGGGGTTG
>CBFGVE010000245.1:0-4790 GCA_965651915.1 uncultured bacterium | reverse complement strand
TCGTGAACGCGCTGGTGCTGCTGCTCATTGCCGCCGTCGGCGTACAGGGCTACCTGCTCTACCGGATGAACCAGCAACTGCAATCCCGCAGCGAACCTGCTGTTCCAGCCGGGAACCAGCCTCCCGCTGCCATCTCTGTTCAACCACCCCCACCCCCGGCTCCCCGGCCCTTCTCGGCGCCCCGATTCGCCCCGCGGGCGCCCGACCCCTTCGGCCCGGGCTGGGACCCCTTCGCCGAGATCCAGCGCATGCAGGAGGAGATGGACCGGGTGTTCGCGGATGCCTTCGGCCGTTTCGGACTGAACCACGGCTTTGGCCAGCCATCGGCCCCCGGCTCCCTCTCGCCCGACATGGACTTCACCGACGAGGGCGACCACTACCTCGTGCGCATGAACATCCCGGGCGCCGACAAATCGAAGATCAACGTCGACGACCGGCTGCTCACCGTGTCCGGACAGATCAACGAGGAGATCGAGGAGGTCGAGGGGCAGCGGGTACTGCGCCGCGAGCGACGGAGCGGCCATTTCCAGCGAAGCTTCACCCTTCCCGGACCGGTAGACTCGGCCGGGATGAAGGCCGAATTCGACCGGGGCGTACTCACCATCACCATCCCGAAGGACGAGCAGCCGCGCCGGACGCTCGACCTCAAGGTGATTTAACGAGCAGGTTCAGTTCGGCGTAGCTGAAGGGGTTGCCGGGCAGGCGCTGGTCCCAGTCGGCCTTGCCGTCGCGGTCGAGCGCGGTGTTCATGGTGGCGGAGCTGCCGTCGGCCAGCGCGACATCGACCCGGACCGCGCCGCGCTCCAGCGCGAGAGGTTCGGTACTCGCGGTGCGGTAGAGCAGCGCCTCCTCGGCAGAAACCTCGCTAAAGCGGGCGTCAATCGCCACGCAGTCTGCAAGGTTCGCCTGGTTCGCCTGCACCCCCACCAGCACGCTACTGCGGATTCGACCGGCCGCGATGCGGCAGCCGAGTACGACGGAATCCTCGTCGATATCCACGCCGGGGCCCAGCTCGCTTCCGCTGCGGCGGTCGGCCACGTCGAAGAAACGGCGGACCGCTTCGCCCTCCGCATCGCCGGCCAGCAGCTTCAGCACGTTGCCATGGTAGGCGCGCAGGCTGCCGTAGTCCCACCAGTAGGCCCGGCTGCCCACATCGACCGCGCCGAGCATCCCGAGTTCGGGTGCACGGGCCGAGAGCCGCTCCTTGAAGCCCTGCATGCGGGCGTAGTGGGCGCGGGCTGGGGCCTCGTCCTCGCCTTTGCCCCGCATGATCGAAAGATAGGTCGGCTCGTCGAGGGTGAGCGGCATCCACCAGTGGGGGTCGCTGTCGAGCTTGCCGCGCTTGGCGGCCAGCTCCGGGGAAAATTCTTCGAGCAGCGCCCGCACCAGCGCATCGGATAGGCTGAACGAGCCGAGGCTGACGCCGACCCCGCCCTCGACGCCGATGACTCCGCGCGCCGCGAGGTCCGCCGCCACCTCGTGGGTAACCTTCTCCACCTGGGCGGCGTCGCCGCTGGCCCGCACGGCGAGCAGCCCGTACTGGTGGAGTCCCTCGCGCCGCCAGCCTTCGGCATCGGGCATGGGGCCAAGGCGGCCGAGGATGTCGGCGTGGTGGCGCGGGGCGTAGGCGAGCGGAACGGAGGGGATGAAAATCTGATCGCCCCAGAACACGCTGAGGCGCCCGGTCCGGCTCGCCGCGTAGACCGAAGTCTGGAGAATCACCGCTTCGAGCACGGTGATGCAGCCGGAAACGCCGCCGAGATCGAAGCGGCGGGGCAGCTTGACGGCGGGCTTGTTGTTGCCCTCGCTGGCGGGCAGAGGCGCGAGCCGGGTGCCCTTGCCGGCGGTGTGGTAGAGCGCGACCGAGGCGCCTCCCGCGAGCATCCCGAGCACATCCACGGCGTAGCGCTTGCGGCCCTTAGCCTCGGCGCGCAGCAGCGCATAGAGAGTGCCGAGCCCATTGCCCGCTCCACCCTCCCAGTCCTCGTGGACCGCGATGACAATGGCGTCGGGACGGGTGAACAGGCCCCGGGTGGCCTCCAGGCGGCGCTGCCAGTAGTCCTCGTCGGCCGGGGTGGTGGTGGAGACGATGACCACATCCATCCCCACGCCGACGGCGGGGGCGCCCATCATCGCGTCAACGTTCTCGCGCAGGATGGCTGCAGTATCCATGGCGGCGGTTCTCCCGGGTGCTAGGATTGCACGTCGTAGATCTGGACCCGGTCCCACAGCGGGGAGAACTGCTCCACGAACCGCTTGTGCTCGAGACGGACCTGGTAGGCGTCGTGGGCGGCGAGGTCGTAGAAATGCTCGATCAGGGCGAAGTCGTAGCTGCTGTCGACCACCGGGCGGCTGGTCTTGGCCGGCAGCCCCACGAAGCCCTCGTGGATCTCGGGGATGGCGAGCAGCAGGTCGAGCCCGGCGGCGAAGGCCTCGCGCTGCTCGGTGGTGGTCTCGGGTTTGAGCCAGAAATAGACGCTATGGATCAGCATGGTGGGGACACTCCTTGGAGGGGTTGCCCTGTGGTACCCCAAGCCCGTCCCGCTTCCAAGTACAAAGTATCCGGACGCAACCAGGGCTTGCCGCGCGCGGGGAGGGGGCATAGACTGAGGGGCAAGCCGTACGCCACGCCATGAACCACGCCTCCCATCCCATTACCCTCGCCACCAAGGTGACGATCCTGCGCATCCTGGGCATTCCGGTCTTCATCCTGCTTCTCATCTATTTCGAGGAAAGCCTGAAGGAGGGCGCGCCCGAGCCCACCTTCCGCTTCCTCGCCCTGGTGATGTTTCTCGCCGTGGCCCTGACCGACGCCCTCGACGGCTACCTCGCCCGCAGCCGCAACGAGGTCACCCGGCTGGGAAAAATCCTCGACCCCATCGCCGACAAAACCCTCGTCCTCTCCGCTCTGGTCATGCTTACCCGGCCTAGCCTGGTGGGATTCCAGCCCCAGTTCCCCATCTGGTTCGCCGTGTTCTACATCAGCCGCGACGTCGTGCTTTTCGGTGGAGCCCTGCTCATCCACGCGCTGAGCGGCCACGTCGACATCGAGCCCCGGCGCAGCGGCAAGATCGCCACCGCCCTGCTCATGCTCTCTATCCTCTGGTCGCTGGCCGGCGGGCCGGCCGAGCCCTTCCTCTGGCTGGTCGCGGTGACCACCGCCTTCTCGGCTTTCGCCACGCTGCATTATATCATGGACGGGATGCGCCAGTTCGACCACACTGCGCAGCCAACTCCGGAATCCCATGAACACACTCCCGACCCCTGATCGCCGCGTCGTCGCCATCGTTGGCCGCCCCAACGTAGGCAAAAGCGCCCTCTTCAACCGCCTCACCAAGCGCCGCCTGTCCATCGTCCACGAGGAGAGCGGCGTAACCCGCGACCGCGTCATGGCCGAGGCCTCCTGGGCCGGCAACCGCTTCGACCTGGTCGATACCGGCGGTCTCGGCCTCATGGACGGTGCCCGGGCGGGCGATGTTTTCGAGGAGGGCATCCGCAGCCAGGTCGCCATCGCCATCCAGGATGCGGCGGCCCTGATCTTCGTGGTCACCGCCGATACCGGCCTCGTACCCCTCGACCAGGAGGTGGCACGCCTCCTCCACGAGAGCGGACGCCCCGTGTTCCTCGCCGTCAACAAGTCCGACAACCTCGAACTCGACACGACAGCCGAGCAGTTCGTCGAGCTGGGTTTCCCGGTATTCCCGGTGTCGGCTCTGCACAACCGCGGACTCGACCCGCTCCTCGAAGCCCTGCTGCCCACCCTTCCCCGGGTGGCGGAGTCCTCCCGCGCCGACCCCCTCAAGGTGGCCATCGTGGGCAAGCCCAACGCGGGCAAGTCCTCCTACATCAACCGCCTGCTGCGCAGCGACCGCGTCATGGTCTCCGACATCCCTGGCACCACCCGCGACAGCGTCGAGATCCCCTTCAGCGTGGGCAGCGGCCCCGACGCCCGCCACTACCTGCTGATCGACACCGCCGGCCTGCGCCAGAAGAAAAAGGTCAAGGAGGCGGTCGATAAATTCAGCATGATCCGCACCGAGAAAAGCATCGAAATGGCCGACGTCGTCGTCCATGTGCTCGATGCCGAGACGGGCTACGGAGCCAACGATAAAAAAATCTCCAGCCTGATCGCCGGCCAGCACAAGGGCTGCCTCCTGCTGGTGAACAAATGGGACCTCTCCCAGGTAACCCAGCGGGCCTACCAGAAGCGCCTGCTCGACGAGGCCCCCTTCCTCCGCCACGTCGCGGTGGAGTTCTCCTCGGCCCTCAGCGGATACAACATCCGCCGCTCCATCGACGCCATCGACAAGGTGGCCGCCCAGATCCGCACCAAGCTCTCCACCGGTGTGCTCAACCGGGTGCTCCAGGACACCTTCACCAAGGTGCCGCCCCCCGTGGTCAAGAACAAGCGCGTGCGCTTCTTCTACGCCACCCAGACCGGCACCCACGGGACCGGGCGCGCCTCGGCGGGCCTGGCCGCGAAGCGCTCGACGAAGGCCTGCGCCTTCGCCCGGTGCGCCTGCGCCTCTTCGTGAGCAACCCCAAGTACATCGACGCCACCTACAAGCAGTACATTCTCAACAGCCTGCGCCGCGCCTTCAGCCTGGAGGGCGCCCCCGTGATCCTCCAGCTCGTCGCCCGCCGCCAGGATCCCGAGCCCCGCTCCAAGCCCGCGACGCCCGAGTGGCGCCGGTCCAGCCGCCCCATACGCAACCGCCCGGTCCGCAGCCGGCCCGCGCACGCCCAGCCCGCGCACGGCGAGGGCGAGACCACCGAAGAGCGCCCGTCCC
>CBFGVE010000244.1:0-4791 GCA_965651915.1 uncultured bacterium | reverse complement strand
CCGTCGTACGCCGTGGTCACGGATATGCGCGAGTTCCGCCTCTACGCCCGCGTGAAGGGCAAAGCCCAATTCCAGCGCTTCGTTCTCGCCGAATCATCCGACCCCCGCGTTCCCTCCCTTCTCGGCGATTCCGCCGCAGCCGCCTTCCGCCGCTTCCTGTTCTGGCGCATGTTCCAGCCCGACCTGCTCCTCGCCGAGCGCGGCGCAAGCCCGCTCGACGCCCTCCTGCGCGACCAGATCGTGCGCGAGAAGAACATTGAGAACACCTTCTACCGGGAATACCGGGCATACCGCGATTTCGTCTACCAGGCGATCCGCGAAGCCAACCCCGGTTTCACCGGCACTCGCGGACGCCTCGTGCGCCTGACCCAGCGCTTCCTCGACCGCTGTATCTTCATCCTGTTCTGCGAGGACATGGGCCGCACCCTGCGCTATCCGCCCGAGCTGCTCCGCGACTTGCTCATCGAATACGCCGGCAGCCGCTTCTACAACCCCGAGGGCACCGCTCCCTGGGACGGCCTGCGCGATCTCTTCCGGGCCATGCGCGAAGGCGGCACCTACGGCGATCACGCCATCGACCGCTTCAACGGCGGCTTGTTCGAGGAGGATCCCGAGCTGGAGACGCTCCGAATCCCCGCCAAGGTGTTCTGCGCCCGCAATCAGGGAGTGGACGGCGGACGCAGCATCGCCGCCCACCCCGCCACGCTGCTCTACTTCTCCGCCACCTACAACTTCGGCACCGTCAGCAGCTCCGGCGAACGGGCGATCAGCCTCTACACCCTCGGCCGCATCTTCGAGCAGTCCATCACCGAGCTGGAAATCATGGAGGCCGAGGCCGATGGGCGCCTCTCGATCAACAAGCTCACCAAGCGCAAGTGCGATGGCGTCTACTACACCCCGGAATGGGTGACCCACTACATCGTTGAGCAGACCGTGGGTACCCGTCTCGCCGATATCCGCGCCGAGCTGGGTGTCGAGGATCTGCCCCCTCTAGATGATAACGCCATCGCCGACTACCGGGCCTTTCAGCGAGATCGCCGCCGCACCGCCAGGCTCGGTGGACCGCACGTTGAATTTCTGCGGGAGTATCGCCGCCGCCTCGAAAGGGTTCGGGTGGTCGATCCCGCCTGCGGCTCCGGGGCCTTCCTCATCCAGGCCCTCAACCGGCTCGTTGCCGAATACCGCTGGGTCGCCGCCGAGCAGGAGCGCATCGAGGGCCACCCCGGACTTTTCGACCAGGACGAGATCATCCGCTCCATCCTCGCCCACAACATCTACGGCGTGGACATCAATCCCGAATCGGTGGAGATCACCAAGCTGGCCCTCTGGCTGCACACCGCCAGTCCGGGCAAGCCGCTGTGCGCCCTCGACCGCAACATCCGCTGCGGCAACAGCCTCGTCGGCACCGATTTCTACCAGGAGGACCAGTTCGACCTCTTCCCCGAGGAGCAGCGCGAGCGGGTCAACGCCTTCGACTGGCGCGAAGCCTTCCCCTCCGTCTTCGACCACGGCGGCTTCGACTGTGTCGTCGGCAATCCCCCCTACATCAAGCTCCAGCACTTCCGGCGCGCCCAGGCCGAGGTCGCCGACTACATCTCCGCCCGCTACGAAAGCGCCCGCTCCGGCAACTGGGACATGTACCTCCCCTTCATCGAAAAGGGCCTCGCCCTCCTCCGGCCCGAGGGCCGCATGGGCTACATCGCCCCCAATGTGTGGATGGTCAACGAATACGGCCAGGCCCTGCGCGCCCGCATCAAGCGGGGCGGCAGCCTCGACCGCTGGGTGGACTTCAAAAGCCACCAGATCTTCGAGGAGGCCATCACCTACACCGCCCTCCAGTTCTTCCGGGGAAGCCCCTCGCCCTCCATCGCCTGCGCCTTCGCCCCCGACGGCCAGGTCGCCGCCATAGACTGGCCCCAGACCGACCAAGCCGACTACGCCAGCCTCCCCGACGACGACGCGTGGGTGCTCGTGCCGGCTGCCGAGCGAAGACTGCTAGAAAAACTTCACAGGCAGGGTCGTCCGCTGAGTGACCCGGGGATCACCCGCCAGATTTTCCAGGGACTCATTACCAGTGCCGACTCGGTCTACCATCTCGAACGGGTCGCCCCTGGACGCTATCGCACCAAGGCAGGCGAAGCGGTCTCCATCGAAGATGCGCTTATGCGCCCACTGGTGTCTGGGACAGATGCGAGGCGCTATCAGATGCCCCAGACAAGCACTTTCCTGCTGTTCCCCTACGATATTGAAACCGCTCGCCCTCGACTCTTCACTGCCGAGGAGATGGCCAGTCGCTTCACGAACGGCTGGGCCTATCTTCGTTCAAATGAAGCGCTGCTACGATCTAGGGAAAACAACAAATTTCAAGATGAGCACTGGTACCGATTTGGCAGGAATCAAAACATCGATAAGCAGAACTTGCCAAAATTACTAATTCCGCGACTGGTGATGAAGCTCTTCTGTGCCATGGATGCAGAAGGCGAATTCTTTCTCGACAACGTGGATGTGGGCGGGGTGCTGCCCAACGATCCATCCGACTTATCGTTTCTTGCAGCCATGATCAATGCTCCTGTAGCCAATTTTGTCTGGCGTAGAATTTCAAAGCCTTTTCAGAACGACTACCGCTCAGCCAACAAGCAATTCATTGCCCCGTTGCCCATTCCCCAGGCCACGGCGGCGGAGCGGACGGAGGTAGGCGAGCGAGCACGTGAGTTGCAGGCGCTGCACACGCAGCGTCGGGACTTGGTTGCCGCGCTGGGGGAGCGCCTGGAGAGCGGCCAGACCGAGCCGGTCGCACCTGCGCTCAAGCCCGACTGGCTCTGGGCGGAAGTGGGCACCCCCGCGAGCTGGAAGGAGCATCCCGACGCCCCGTCCGGATTGCGCGGACGCGAGCTGACGGCCTGGGCCAAGGCGAAGCACGAGGAGCGTGTGGCCGAGCGGCTGGAATTGCTCGACATCCTGCTCCAGCCCGGCGCGTCCATCGTCGTGGAAAGCACCGCCGACCGCATCGTGCTGCGCATTGGCGGACAGGAAGCCCTGCGGATCTACGACAAGCCCGACACCCCCTTCATTGCGGCCCAATGGCGCCACACCCTACGCGACGCAAGAGTAACCGAAGCCTACGACGGCAAACGCCTCCTGCGCCAGCTCCTAGACCTCCGCCGCACCGCCGACCCCAACCTAAGCCAGCGCATCCAAGCCCTAGACCATGAAATCACCCAGCTAGACACCACCCTAGCAGAAAAAGAACAAACCCTAAACACCCTCATCTACCGCCTCTATCCGCTGAGCGAGGTGGAGATCAGGCTGATATGCGTGGAGAACTAATGCAATGAAGCTCTTCCCTCCAAAGATGGCTATAGATTCGAATGACCCTTTCGCAGAAGATCTGTTTAGAAAAGGGAAAAGGGGTCACCCAAAGATTCCTAGTGTTTCGCCTTGCAAGCGGCTGAGGGCCTGGGCATTCCCGAGGCATGCCTAGACCATTGAGAATCGAATACGCTGGTGCGCGCTACCATGTGATGTGCCGGGGTAACCGGGGCGCGGTGGTGTTCGCCTCGGAGGGCGACGCACGCCTGTTTCTGAAGACGCTTGGCGAGGCAGCCGCCCGGGCGGATCTGCGGGTGCACGCCTACGCGCTGATGGGGACCCACTACCATCTGCTGCTGGAAACGCCCTCCGGCAATCTCGTTGAAGGGATGAAGTGGCTGCAGGGGGCATTCACCCAGCGCATGAACGCCATGCACCATACCCGGGAGCATCTGTTCCTGGGCGCTACAAGGCCAAGATCATCGACCCGGAGAACCCGGAGTATTTCCTCAGGGTGTCCGAGTACATCCATCTCAACCCCGCCGCGGCGGGGCTGCGGAGCCCCACGGAACTGTCCGGCTACGCATGGAGCAGCTACCCCCTCTATCTGCTTCCCCCGGGACGGCGCCCGGAGTGGATGGATGCGGGAGCGGTGCTTGGGGAATACCGCCTGGGGGACAGCGCGTCCGGGCGCCGCCAGTACGCGGAGCACATGGAGCTGCGGGCCCGGAGGGCTGCGGCCCGGCCCCTCGAGCACGGGAAGGACTACACGGGCATGGAGCGGGGCTGGGTGCATGGGGGCAGGGATTTCCGGCTGAGGATGGCCACCCTGGTGCAGGAGCGGCTCGCCGGCCCCGTCCGCATCTACGACGCGGGGCAGAAGCGGGATCTCACGGAGGAGGCTGCCGGGCGCTTCCTGGACTGGGCGTGCGCCCGATTGAATCTGGACCGGAGCCGCCTGGGGGAGCTGCGCAAGGGAGACGAGCGGAAGGTGCTTCTGGCCGCCTGCATCAAGGCGCGCTACACCCTGGCGAACGGGCGCATCGCGGAACTGCTCCAGATGGGGCACCCGACGATCGTCAGCGCATGCCGGGGCAGAGTCGAGGCCAGCCGAAAGCTGTCGGGGCAGTGCAAGACCCTGCTGGACTGGATCGATCATGAAAAAGACTAAGATTCTTTGGCTGATAACCATCTAGAGGTTCTTTGAAACAGACTCCGGTCGAGTGCAGAATACCCTTCGTTTAACCACAAACAAAAGGAGTACGCATGCAAACGACCGAAGCGGGCAAATTATACGCAGGCGCGGACCTGCATGGAAACAACGTTTTCCTCTCCCTGTGCGACGAGCAGGGCCGGGAGGTGCTCAGCCGAAGGGTGAAGGCGGATCTGGCCTCGGTGGACCGGGCGATGCAGCCATTCTGGCCGCGCGTGGAGTGCATGGGCGTGGAGTCGACGTTCAACTGGTACTGGTTCGTGGACGGC
>CBFGVE010000243.1:0-4817 GCA_965651915.1 uncultured bacterium | reverse complement strand
GCTTCGGTACAGGAAATCGACCGGGGCGCAATCACGACGGGCGGGCCTCCAGCAATTCCTCGGCCACGAGCTGGTCGACCAGCTCCCGGCAGTCATCCAGCGCCTGGATGGGATCGACATCGAACTCGCGGGCCAGCGCCGCTGCGGCTTCCACCACGCTGAGCCCCTCGCCAAGGCGCCCCCAGATGAAGGCCGCCGTCTCGTTCAGGGGAAACACGCAGTTCCGGCGGGCCACCTCGCCGCTGACCGGCACCAACAGCAGATCGGTGCCGATTCGTCGCAGGACGACGCGGCCAAGCGGGCTGTATAAGGTGCAAGACGCGGGGGTATTCATGGCGGGAGGGAAACCTCTACTTCCTACGGTACTGCATGTCGAGGAACAAGGTGGTGGCGGCAGGACGATTGACCCGGGTACGGACCCGCTCCATGACGCCGCCCTGGTCGAGTTCCGAGGACAGTTCATTTACATCGGCGGCGTTTTCCTCCCACTCGCCGAGGAGATTTTCGGTCACGCGCAACACGTAGTCCACGTCGCTGCGCTCGGCGCGGCGGCGCCACTGGAGCACCCAGCCGTGCTGGGCATCCTGGCTCCAGAAGCCGGGACCGCCCTGGGCGCTCTCGCCCGGGTTGAGCCCCTGGGCATAGAGAGCGAAGTTCTGGTCCTCGGATCCCCCGGACACCGCATCGGCACCGCTGACTGCGGGATCACCGAGCGCGGCGGGCGCGAAGCGCTCCCAGCGCCACTGGGCAAAACCCTTGGCGGGCGGGTCGCCCTGGGGAATGCCGCCCATCTTGAGGGCGGGATCGCCGAGCAGATTGTAGGTGATCATCGTTTCCGCCCCGGCACCCAGGCCAAGCTCAGCCTGGCGGGCGCGGAGGATGGCCAGCCCCAGCGAACCGGCTCCCTCCGAGAGAGCCTGGTAGAATGCCTCGCCGAGCTCCATGGCGCGGTTGTGGATCGAGATGCTGGAGGGGCCCCAGACCGCCACCGCTCCGCCCGGGACGCGGCGCATCAGCAGTTCGCCGATGCTGTCGATACCCGGCATCTCGTAGCGGGCTACCAGACAGCTCAACGCGACCACCACCGAGTGGCGGGTATTGGTGAGGGCATTGACGTCGGCGGTGCGGAGGAGCGCCGTGGAGAGCGAGCGGCCCATAATCGTGGGGTTGCCATGCCCGGTGTAATGGATGATGCCCGATCCCGCGTTAAACGAGCCAACCACTTGGCTGCGCGCCTGGGCGACGGTCAACTGATCGCGCAGTACCCAGCTCCGCAGGAGCCCCGGAGGGGCGGCCTGGTCGAGCCGCTGGTTGTCGGCACCAAAGTCAGCCGCGCTGCCGAAACTGGTCGGCGCTTCGCGGGTGTCGGAGGCGAGCACCAGGCTCCCCTGCCACGCTTCGGCGTAGGCGGCCTCGTGGGCCTTGATCTTGGCGATCATCGTGCTCAGCTCGTAGGCGTCTCGGGCGGGCAGGCGGCCGACCGCGACATCCGGCGCGGTGTCGTCGTCC
This sequence comes from uncultured bacterium, assembly GCA_965651915.1. Lineage (GTDB taxonomy): Bacteria > Verrucomicrobiota > Kiritimatiellia > CBFGVE01 > CBFGVE01 > CBFGVE01. The sequence continues at coordinate 3,308 of CBFGVE010000243.1, read as the reverse complement.
AGGTCGGCCAGCAGGCCGTCGGCAGCGGCAAAGCCCTTTGTCGTGTGGTACAGGATGGGCGGCAGCGGATTGGGCTCCTGGCTGGTAGCCTGGTTGAAGTCGAAGTGGCCATTGCCGGCCAGCAGAACCATCCACGGGGCCTCGGCCCAGGTGGCATGGGCCCGGCGGAGAAGCTCGCGGATGGCTTCAGGGGTACGCAGGCCACCCGCCAGCAGATCGCACACCTCCTCGAACACCGCGACGCCTACCCGCATGCCTTGCGACGCCCGGTAGTCGGCCAGTTCCTGCGCCGCATCGGCCATGGCGCGAGAGACCACGACCAGGTAGTCGATGCGCAGATCGTCGCCCATGAACCAGGCGTCGCAGGCGGCAGGCGCCGGCGAAAGCATGGGCAGCTCGGCGGACTCGACGAGGGCGAAATCTTCGTCGGCCAGATCAACCGACCAGCTCTTGGCGGGCAGCGCCCCGCCGGCATCGGCGATCAGCACCGGGCTTGCCGGATCGAGGATCGAGAACGCGATGGGCTGATCGAAGGCCTCCGCCGAAACGGCGGCCGCCCCATAGCTGCGGAAGATAATCGAGCCATCGCCGGACGCCAAGTTACGGGTGTAGCCCGCCTCGATCCAGTCCACCACGAAGGTGCTCCCGAGCGCCCCGCCAGTGGCAGCGGGCCGCAGTCCCCGGACGGTTACCGTGTTCGCTCCCAGCGCTAGAATCTCGCCCGGCACATCGAACACGGCTTCGACCACCTCCTGGCCCACGAATTCCATGGTGCCCAGCGCATGCCCGTTGATCTCGATGCCGGCCAGATGGCTGAAGGCAGGCTCGCTGTAGCCGATCAGCCGCACGCGCAGCGTAGCCGAGCCCCCGGCATAGCCAGCCAAATCCACTGGGAAGCTTGGGCTGCCAAACGTCGCGTTTCCGCTCAGCACGTAGTTCCAATAGAACAGGTCATCCACCGGGGTGGCCAGGCTGTCGAAAAAGTAGACATTCTCCTCGAAGCGCTTCACCACCGGGAAGGCCGAGGTTCCGGAGGCGGCATCGGGATTGCGGCGCGCCATGTGCTCGCCGGGACCCTGGGTGACCAGGATGGCGGCGGTGCGGGTGTAGAAGTTCGTCGCGGCGCGACCGAAGAAGACGATGCGCCCGTTGGCGGCGTCGGCGTAGTAGGGAACGGGCTCGCCCTGGGCGTGGAGGGCGAGCATCGCCGAAGCGGCCAGGTCGGCCACCTCGCCGGGCTCCAGGCCCATACCGCCCGCGATGGCGTCGAAGGATACTCCATAGAGGCCCTCGCCCACATAGTTCAGCCGCAGGCAACTGGACGGCTCGGGGGGAAGTTCGGAAGCCTGCACCTGGGGAGCGGGAGCCCCCGATTCGTCCGCCATCGCCACCATCGGCTGCGGGGCCGGCTTGGCGAAGACCACCTCGTGGGTATCGAGATCCAGCACATCGCCGGTCAGTTCCATTTCTTCTAGGCGGTAGAGCCCGGTGGCGTCCTGTTCCGCCAGCGGATCGGCGAAGGCATAGCGGGCACCCTCGGGACGGAAGGCGGAGGGGATCAAGGTCTCGTTCAGCAGGCTTTCCTCGCCCGATTCGGCGTCGACACGGTAGATCCGGAAGCCGGCGGTGCCGAACTCGGAGCTGGTCTGCCAGACGACCAGGCCCTGGCCACCCACCCATTCGCCCCAGACGTCGGCGACAGCGGCGCGGGTGCTGATCTGGATGTAGGCGAGACCTAGGTCCACGGTTTCGTTGGTCTGCCCGGAGGCCATGGCGAAGAGTGCGGTATCAACAAAGCCGCCCTTTGTCCCCACGACGCCATCGCTGTCCAGCGCGTCGTCGCCGCCCTGGTTGGCATCGGCCACGCGCACATTGCCCGCCGTGATCGCGGTCAGGTCCCATCGCACCACGTAGTTGCCCGGGGGGAAATCGGCAAAGGAATAGAGCCCGTCGACGTCGGTCGTGGTGCTGGCGATCTGGTTGGTCACGCCATCCACGACCTGGAGCAGCAGTACCGGGACATTGGCGATGTTGTTGGTCTCGCCCGCGTCCTGGACCCCGTTGCCGTTGGAGTCGAACCAGACGCGGTCGCCGAGCAGCGCAGCCAGGCCGTCCAACCCATCGATGAGGAAATCCTGGCCGGTCACGTTGACCCCGGCCATGGTCGCCTCGATGAGGTCGGAACCGTTGCCGTTGCCATCGATGTCGGTAATGCTGGTGGCACCGCCGGGCGTGGTCATAACCACAATGTAGTCGCCGTCAGGCAGCTCAGTGAACAGGTAGTCGCCAAGCGCATCGGTAGCGGCGCTGCCGATCAGTTCGTTGGCATCGGCCACGCCATTGGAATCCAGATCGCGGTAGAGCGAAACCACAACTCCGGGAACCGGGGTGTCGGCGTCGAAGCTGCCGTTGCCTGCGATGCCGAACCCGTCATCGTCGTACACCGTGCCGCTGAGATCGGCCACCGAAACGTTGCCGTCGAGGAGGAAGTCCTGGGTGTCCACGCTCGCCCCGGCTATGACGGCGGCAATGGTTTCGTAGCCGTTGCCGTTGCCGTCGACGTCCAATATCGCCGAGGCCCCACTGGGGGTGAGCATTTCAATGCGGTAGCTTCCGTCGGGCAGGCCGTAGAAGCTGTAGAATCCGTCGAGATCGGTCACCGTGGAACCCACCAGGACGTTATTGGAGTCGTAGAGTTCGATCCCGACACCGGCCTGCGGGGTATCGTTGGTGCCGAAGTTGTTGAACGGGGATGTGGTGTCCACATAGACCGTGCCGCTCAGGGCGTGCAGCCCCCACTGGTAATCCTCGACTTCGCCGTTGCTGGCCTCGCCCTGGTAGGCGAGCGCCGCGAACAGCGGCTCCTCGGGCAGCAGGCGGAAGCGGCTGTAGAGGAAAGTGGAGTTGGTTTCGGAGATTGTGCCAGCAGGCACGTCGACCGTGAAGGAGTAGACGCCGTTGGTCGCGGGCCCGCCGGTGCTGGACACCGACTGGCTGACCACCAGTTCGCCCGCGCTGTTGAATGTGCCGCTCTGGTCGAAGTCGATATAGCCCACAAGGTAGCCCGATCCCGCGCCGACTTCGACCTCGAACGTTGCCCCGCCGGAACCGTTCTGCCAAGCCCCAAGCAACACAACGCCGTCGTCGAAACTATCGGCGTCGGCCGCCACCGAGGGCTGCCCGTTCGATTCGGCGTCCACGTCGGTACCGAGGTAGAGGTCGGGTGCAAGAGGCTGGATATGCCGGGGACCTTCGGGCAGCAGGGTGCTGTAGGTGTTGGGCAGGTCGCCCAGGTCGTACTCCACGGC
>CBFGVE010000242.1:0-4823 GCA_965651915.1 uncultured bacterium | reverse complement strand
CGCATCTGGTCGAAATCCTGGTGCTGGAGAACGGACGCTACGTGCTGGACCGCTCGTTCACCCGCACGGACGAGCTGACGAGCGCGACAATTCCCGACCTTCGCTTCCCGCTGGACTCGGTGTTCGACTTCCCACTCGACGAAGAGGAGAAGAAGCTGCTGGTGGTGAAGGAGCCGCCGGTGGCCTATCGGGCCGCTCGTTGACCTCTTGGAGTACACTTAACGGCGACACATCACGTCTACTGCACCCCAAAACGCTTCACGCCCTTCGAGCTTGCTCGGAGGGCACGACGATTCTGATCGCGGCCCATCTCCCAAAAAAACACCTGGGCGGGGGTAGCTGTGGCGGTCTTTGTTGAGGTGCGGGTATTTCTGGGATTCCGCCCCTGCCCGATAGTATTTTTTTAGGGGGGCGCATTCCGTTGTCAGAATCATTCCGTTCCCCCGGGCTAGCCGGAGGAACGGGGAATGCACTCGCTTGACACGCTTAACGCCGGATACCGGGCTGAACTTTTGGGGACGGTTCGGAAAGCTTCTCGGAGTCGGCCTTATCTTGGAGGCGGTGGGTGGAAAAGGTCGTAATTCCCTAAGCTGGGATTCAGGCGCGGCGGTGGCCGGCGTTCCTGAAATTGGGGGAGGAAAGGGCGATTTCAGGAGGAGTGGCGTACCCGACAGGAGTCGAACCTGTAACCTTCTGATCCGTAGTCAGATGCTCTATCCAATTGAGCTACGGGTACTCACGGAAGACGCGCAATCTACTGGAGGACCCCAGCCAGTTCAATGCTTTTTTACGATTTTTTTGGCCGGACTCCGAGCCCCATCCGACGTGAAGACTTGCCCCGCAGCGCTGGCACCCGGCTCCACCGCTTTAGCCCCACCGGCTTGCCGGGGGACGGACGATGAGGCGACCAGGATCGCGACGATGATGGGGAGGAGCTAGAAGCTGAATCCGTAGCCCAGCCGGGCGCTGGGGTAGTCGGTTTCGGCCACGTCCGAACCCGAGACGGTGTAGCGACCCAGCAGCTCCCAGGCACCCCGGCTGGTCCGCCAGCGCAGGCCGGCCTCGGCATGGCCCGCGAAGTAGCTGCGGCCTTTTCGCTCGCCCAGCTCATCGAAGCGGTCTTCGCGGCGGGAAACGACCTGCTGGTAGCTTCCGCCTCCGCCGATGAACGGCGCGAGGGCCCAGCGCGGTTGCAGGCGGAGGGTTAACCCCACGCCGGCGTAGAGCGCCTCCTCGTGGTCGTTGTAGAGCAGGTGGAGGAAGTAGTCGCCAAGGATGGGCGATCCCTTGAGCCAGGTACCGTCGGCCATGCCTACGCCGCCTACGCCGTCGCCGGCCTCGTAGACCATCATCGCGCCCGCCGGCTCCTCGTAGCGCTGCCCGTCCCAGTCCATCCAGTCGAGCGAGGAGCCCTGGGTATTGGGCTGCGGAATCTCCAGCAGGAGCCCGATCAGAAGGGTGGACCAGATCAAGGGGATGCGATTAATTGTTCTACACATTTGCCAAGTTCCCGCGGAGAATGGGTTGCCCACGAATCACACGAATTATCTTGGAGCAGCCTCGCCACAACCAAATGTGACCCGCCGCTGCGGGCTGCTCCACGCCCTCGATCCCGGAGGGATCGGATGAATGAGCCCCGGGTGCCTGCCACCCGGGGAGTCTGCGTCGAAAAATAAGCTCGACCCCGGCAGGGGTCGGATAGGCTGGTGCCGAATCTAACCGACCCCTGCCGGGGTCGTGGTGAAAAGCGGCGTCTGTTTCCCCGGGTCGGGTGACCCGGGGCTAAGGGAGCGGACCCCTCCGGGGTCCAACCCGGAGGCACAGGGGGAGATTGACGTGAAAGAGTAGGGGCTAGCGCATTTCCTGGCCACCGGTGACGTTGATCGCCTGGCCGGTCATGTAGCCCGACTGCTCGGAGGCGAGGAACACCAGCACGTTCGCCACATCCTCGTAGGTGCAGCCGCGCCGCATGGGCACCTGGTCGGTGTAGAACTTCCGCACGTCTTCGACTGTCTTGGCCCCCGGCACCTTGCCGGCATTGAGGTACTGCACGAAGAGCCCTCTCTGCGGGTCGGTCCAGAGCGGGCCGTCGAGCAGGTTGCCCGGGCAGATCGCGTTGCAGCGCACGCCGAAATCGGCGAGTTCGAGCGCCGCGCTCTGGGCGAGGCCGATGCCGCCGAACTTGCTCGCGGCGTAGGCCGAGTTTCGGGCGCTGCCCTTCTTGCCCGACTTGGAGTTGATCTGGATGATGTTGCCGCTTCGCTGCTGCTTCATGATGCGGGCGGCATGCTTGGTTATGAGGAAGCAGCCGAAAAGGTTCACGTTCATCACCGCGCGCCACTTTTCGGCGTCCGCCGTATCGATCGGTTCGGCGATGAGGATCGCGGCGTTGGATACGGCGATGTCGACGCGGCCCCACTCCTGCACGGCGCGGGCGAAGAAGGCCTCGACGTCGGATTCCTTCGAGACATCCAGCTTCATGCTGAGGATTTTGCGTCCGGTGGAGGCCTGCACGCGGGCGGCGACTTCGGCCGCGCCGTCGGCGTTGACATCCCCGATCAGCACCTCGCAGCCCTCGCGGGCGAGGCGTTCGGTCATGGCCTCGCCCAGGCCCTGGGCGCCGCCGGTTAGCACAGCGAATTTACCTTCAAGTGCGCTCATATCGCTCAGCCTTTCGCATAGATTTCGAGGAGTTTGTCTTCAGCCTTCTTGTTCCAGAATCCACGGTCGAGCAGGGCGGCGACCTCGGGGTGGACCTTGTCCAGCTCGGTGAGCCGGGTGAGCCCGAGCCCGCGGCAGGAGGGGTAGACGATGATCTTGCCGGGCATGGCCTGGGCCTCGACTGCGCGGATGCCATCCACAGCCCCGTCGAGACCGCTTACCGCCGCCACCGAGAGGTTGGTGTCGAGACTGCGCGACTCGACCTTGCGCAGCACGATCTTCATATCCTCCAGATCGGAGCCGCTGGTACCGATGAAGTAGAGTTGGCGCTCGGCAAAGGTGTCGAGGTCGAGCGGGTGGGAGACCGTCGCCGGGATGCCGGCAAAGATGTTGATCACGCCGCGGTTCTCGCAGCGGGGAATTGCGGCGTTCACAAGCGCGGGGGCGGGCACCATGAGGGCTATATAGCCGAAGCGGCCCTCCGGCGGGTTGGTCTTGGCGTTGTAGCTCTGGTACTGAACGCCGCTGGCGGCGGCCAGCGGTTTGGCCACGACGTCCAGCGCGGCGAGGCGTTCGTCGCTCATGTCTCCCCCGTAGACCGCGATGTCCTTCACGCCCTGGCAGATGTTGCGGATGACGTGCATCACGCCCATCGGGCCGCCGGCGCCGACCACGTCGATGCGGTCGCCCGCACGGATTTCGCCGGTGGAGGGAATCGACTCCATCGCCCGCTCGATGCTGGCGTCGGCGGTGCCGACGATGCGCACACCGCCGTAGTGGAGGCGGCCCACCGGGGTATTCACTTCGCGGCCAAACTTCTCGCCCGCCTGCACCAGTACCACGAGCCCCCGCTTGGCCACCTTGGGGAAGATCGCCTCGAGCGCTTCGGCGTCGCCGCCGAAGAATAGAACGTCGTCGATGCTTTCATCGGCCAGTGCGCCGAGGTCGGCATCCTCGCCGTAGAGCACGTCGCCCGAGGTGGGCTGGCCGGTGAGGAAGGCCTCGATCTTCTCGGCGTGCGGCGCATAGTTGCCGGCGATAAGCAGGGTGCCGCCTTCCTTCAGCGTCTGGCGTTCCCGGACGACGTAGGAGTCTTCCACGCAGGCCCACGGCTCCACCAGCGCGACGGCGGAAGCGGCGAGATCGTCCTTGGCGGGGAGCAGCATGGACTCGCCCTCGGGCGAGGTGATCACGCGCTGGTCGAGCAGCACATACTCCTGGAGGGCGCCTTCGAAGTTGTAGCCGAACGCGGCGTTGGAGTTGGCGGTCTTCAGCCAGCGGAAGTCGGCCTGGACCAGAAAGCGGTCGCCGAGGGCGATGTTCTTCACCAGGTCGCCCTTGGCCACCACGCGGACGACGGTCTCGTGGCCGGGCACGGTCGGCTTGTCGTTGGGCACGTAGTTGGGCGACTCGCCGAGCACGCCCTTGTCGACGCCCACGAGCACGTCGGACTTGCGGACGTGGCCGGAGAACTGCTTGAGCAGCTTCAGGTCCGAGAAGCAGAGCCCGCTGACTTCGACCTGGCAAAGGACCTGGTAGGGTCCGGGCTGGGCGATGGGCTTGCTCGGGTTGAGGGTGAGCTGGTCGGGTCCGACCAGTTGTACCGCGCGCTGGGAGCTTGGCAGGGTGGTGGCAGACATGTGGGGTACTCCTGTTAGGTTAGAGGGATGCGAGTTGTAGCAGGTCGTCCGGGGTCGCCCTGCGGTCTATTCCGTCGAGCCGGGTTCCGGATCCGGCGGGAAAGGCGCGGCCGAAGGACTCGTAGAAGGCGTTTTTCTTCTGGACGCTGGTAAAATTCTTTTGGCTCCATTCGCTGCAGTAGCCGAGCCCAGCCGCGCCCTGCAGCACGCTGTGGGCGTAGGCGATGTGGGCACCCTTGAGAAACACCGGAAGCAGCGGCTTGAGTTCGGCGGAGTTGAAGTCGTCCACGAACTTCTGCCCCGGACTGTTCAGCTCGGTGCCGACGATGATGGGGAAGCCGTGCTGTTCGGCCAGCTCGACGACCGCGTACAGGTTGGCGAGCTTCTGGTCCTTGACGCCGGGGGTGTAGTTCCGGTCGGGAATGAGGTTGATCGCGGCTACGCCCGAGCGTTTGCCGACCTCGAACAGCTCCTCCATACACTGCTCGCCGGCCGAGGTGCCATCGAGCCAGGCAAAGCAGG
>CBFGVE010000241.1:0-4838 GCA_965651915.1 uncultured bacterium | reverse complement strand
CGAACCGAGCCACCGCTCACCCGAGCGCCATTGCTCGCCGCCGCTACCTCCGCCTCCAGCTCATGATCGCCGAGAAGAAGATCCCCCGCCCCCTGCTCCAGGCCGAGTGCCGCATGGCCGAGCTGGCTCAGCTCGCCGCCGAGGGCAAGGCCTTCCTGAACCGCAAGGAGCGCAAGGAGATCCAGGAGCAGATCGTCCAGCGCCTTCTTCCCCAGATGCCCCACCAGCTCAAGGCCATCCCCCTCGTGCTCGACGAGCGTTCCAACATCCTCTACACCGGAGCGGTGAGCGAGAAGCAAGTCGAGGCGCTCATGATCTACTGGCGTCATACCCTCGGCTTCGAGATCTACCCCATGACCCCCACCCTCGCCGCCAAGGTGTTCGAGCATACCGACGCCGAGGCCTGGCGGCCCACCAGCTTCAGCGAGGATGTGCCCGACGAGTTCGGCGATGTGAGCCCCGGCCGCGATTTCCTCACCTGGCTCTGGTTCCTCTCCGAGACCGAGGGCGGCAAGACGGACATTCCCGGCCACGGAGAAATCGCCTTCATGCTCGAAGGCCCCCTCACCTTCATCTTCGAGGGCAACGGCGCCCACGAGACCGTGCTGCGCAAGGGCAACCCGCTGATCAGCGCCGAGGCCAAGACCTGCCTGGTCGGCGGCAAGAAGCTGCGGTCGGCCCGGCTCACCCTCGCCCACGGCGACCTCCAGTGGCAGGCGGGGCTGAATGCGGACGAGTTCACCTTCGGCAGCCTCAAGCTGCCCGAGGACGACGCGAGCGACGACGTCAGCCGCTTCCAGGAGCGCATGAATTTTCTCGCCGGCTTCCGGGAGATCTTCTTCCACCTCTTCCACCGCTTCTGCGAGGACCGCAAGAACGCCCCGCGCTGGAACGCCGTCCAGAAAGAGATCCAGCAGTGGGTCAAAACCCGGCAGGGGAAGAAATAGCCCCCATCTGCCACCACCCTATTGCTGCAGGTTTGTTCCTTCTCGTTTCGTGAGGTACGGCACGGCTCCTTCGCGAACGACTTGCCCGCTGCTGGCATCCCGGTAGACAACCTGTCCATTCTCCCACGTCGCCAAAGGGCGGTTGCGGCGGCAATGATCCTCCACAACGCCACGCACGGCATCCTTCATCGCCGCGACTGCTTTCTCGGTGAGGGTTTTCTCTTCTGTCTTCTCGTTCATAGTGTACTCCATCGACTCATCAAGTTCTGGTATAGGGTCGTGTTATACACTTTTGTGGTTGCACTATCGTCCGTGAACACAAGCTCAGGCACAGCCCCTGAATTGTCGAAAAAATGTACAGTATCCATCTGCAGACGGTAGAGATTGAAAAAATTGCGCAAGGTACGACCGTATCGCCTGCAGACATCCTCTTCCGGAACATCATGCCCTCCGCTTTCTACCCTGTCCCGAATCCGAGCCATCGCCAACGCCGGATCTGGAATCCATAGGTAAAAAAGGCGGATCACAAATCCCGAGAGCCTCGCCAACTGTATCAAGCGATGGTAGGTCTTTCCGGAAAGCGTTGATTCAAATGCGAACGAATTACCTGTGAGTATGAGCCGCTCAACTTCTTTGAGCATGAGACGGCCAGCGCGGGAAGCCATCGCCGCTGGATCAAAAGGAGAAAGCCCAGCGGCAATCAGGTCGGGATTAACAAAACGAAAACCACCCCGCACATAGCGGGGCAAGAACACATTGGCAAAAGTCGTTTTGCCAGCCCCATTCGACCCGCCAATAATGAACAGTTCGTGCGCCACTTTAATCCTTTCAATGCCTACTTCGCCCTGTGAATTAACGACTCATAGCCCCCTCCTGACACTACGTACCACGGTGCAAAGGCTTTCTATTAGACCAATTACCATGGAGCCAGCTGTCGGGCTCGAACCGACGACCTGCTGATTACAAATCAGCTGCTCTACCAACTGAGCTAAGCTGGCCGGAAAGGGCCGGGAGGGCCAGGAAGGAGTCCGCGACTATACTGCGGGCGTGGCGGCTTTGCCAAGTTCCGGCTCACAAATCATGGCGGAGGGCTTGCTGCACCGCCTGGCGGAGGTCGGAGCCGCGCAGGTCGCGGCCGATGATCACCCCGTCCTGGTTCACCAGAAAATTCCGGGCCTCGCCGTACACGCCGAACTGGCGCGCCGCCCCCTGGGCGTCACGGTACTGCCGCCAGGTCATGCCCCGGGTCCGGGCGAACTCCATCGCGGCCTGGGAAGACCCCAACGGTACGCCAACAACCTCAAATCCCAACGGGTTGTATTCGGCGTGCAGGGCCTTGAGCGCGGGAAGGTCGCGCTGCCAGGCCACCCAGCCCGCATTCCAGAAGTCCACCAGGACGACGCGGCCGCGGTAGTCGGTCAGGCGCAGGGGCAAGCCCTCTGAATCGAGCCCCTCGATCAGCGGCGCCAGCTCGCCGGCCGCGTGGCGGGCCGACTGCCGGAACTTCTCCATCGCGGTGACGGTAATGGAGTCGGCGCCCCGGCCTTTCGGGCGGCGGATGAGGATGGGGGTGTTGCGTCCCTCCTGCACCTGGTAGTCGAACTCCTCGGCGTCGTAGATCGGGCTGGCCCGGAACTCGCGGATCAGCTCGGAGATGGCCGCTTCCCGGCCCAGCAGGGAGAGCACCTCGGCGCGGGCAACGTAGAGGCGGCGGCGAAGCTCAGGGGCGGCGTTCGCGTAGTCGCGGTGAAGGGTGTCGAGCAGGGAAAGGGCGTCCTCGGGCTTGCGCTCCACCTGGGCCATGATGAGCCCCCGTACAAGCTGCAGCTCGAGAGCGAGATTGTGGTTGCCCGCGCTACGGGCGGTCCCGCTCAGCCGCTCGACCTGGGCGACCCGGTCGCGCCACACCCCCGGCGCGTAGTGTCCGCCGCTCATCGATGCGATTTCCGAAAGCAGGCTCCGGGCCTGGGACTCGAGGACATCGCCCTGAGTCAGGGAGGGGTGGGCGAAACTGGCCAGCATCAGAATACACGCAATCGTACGCTTCATGGTGAAGAAGTCTCCATTTGTATTGCGCAGCCTAGCGGTTCGGCCCACGCAATGCAAGCGAACTGGGGACAGAATGAGGTTGAATCCGGCGGCTTTATCTGGCTGAATGCGGGCCATGTCTTCCTGGATTGAACGCGCCGTCAACTACCAGATCAACCTGCGCTCCATCGCGGCGCGCGAACCCCGCAACGCGCTCGAAGCGGCGGGCGAGAAGGCCGGGGGTCCGTCGGCCCTCGCCTACCTGACCGAGCACCTGCCCGCCCTCCAGCAACTCGGCGTCGGCCTGCTCCACCTGATGCCCCCCTTCTCCATCGGCGTCGAGGGCCGCAAGGGCATCGGGTCGCCCTACGCCGCGCGGGACTACCTGGCCGTCGAGGCCGAGTACGGCACCCGCGAAGAGCTGGCCAGCTTCGTGCGCCGCGCCCATTCGCTGGGCTTCCGGGTCATCTTCGGTATGGTGCCCAACCACACCGCCCGCGACCATCGCTGGACGCGCGAGCATCCCGAGTACTACGTGCAGGGCGAGGACGGCAGCCCCGCCTACGATCTCGACTGGGCCGACACCGCCAAGCTCGACTACCGCCAGCCCGGCCTCCGCGAGGCAATGCTCGAAGTCTACGACCACTGGCTCGGCTTCCTCGGCGAGCTGGACGGACAGCCCGACGGCGTCGACGGGTTCCGCATCGACATGGCCCACTTCATCAACGACCGAGGCTTCTGGGACGAGGCGCTTCCCGAGCTGCGACGGCGGCATCCGGAGCGCGAACTGCTTTTTCTCGCCGAGTGCTACGGGCTCGACAACAATCTCGATCTCTTCCAACGCGGCTTCAACGCCGCCTACGACGACACCTTCTACAAGTGCTGCGAGTACTTCTATGGCGTCGATGGGAACCTTGGCTCGGTCGTGCTGGAGCCCGCCGAGGAGGCCCGGCACAACGGCGATTTCGCCGAGGCCCTCGCCGCCCACGCGCGCGGAGGGATCGCCGCCGCCTTCGGCCAGTGCATCGCCGCCTACGCAGACCGCTTTCCCCCGACCTCCCCCGCCCCACGGGTCGCCCGCTACATCGACAACCACGATGAGGGCCGGGGGCTCTACCGCTTCGGCGAGGGAGCGGCGCGCGCGGTCAGCTCGCTGATTTTTCTTAGCCCCAATGCCATCCCCTTCCTGCTCACCGGGCAGGAGTTCGGCGCGCTCAACCGCCCCTCCATCCACGAGCGCATCCAGCCCTGCGACAAGGGACGGCGGCGCGTTTCCTGCGGACGCGAGAGGAAGGAGCCCGGCGTCGAATTCGAGGGCAACCTGTTCGCACGAGGAACCGAAACCCGGCAGTCGCTCTACCGTTTCTACCGCGAGCTGATCGCCCTGCGCCAGCGCGAGCCCGCGCTGCAGTCGGGGACCTACACCCCGCTCGATCCCGGCGAGCAGGCTCCTGGACCCCAGCGCAGCGTGATCGCCTTCCGGCGGGAATACGAAGGCCAGGGTCTCATCTGCGCGGTCAACCTCGGCGACCAGCCGCGCCGGCTGGAGTACGCCCAGCTCTTCGCCGGCGAAGTCGTTCACGGCTCGCTCCAACCCGACGGCACCCTCCCCCCCTTCGGCACACTCGTCGTGCGCGGCTGATCGTTTGTAGGGGCGCCGTCAGGCGCTAGGATACGGCCTCACGGCCGCACTACGAACGGTACCCGTCAGCCGCGCGCACTCGGAACGCGACTAGAGCACCACCACGCTCAGCCCGGGGTTGGATCCCCGCAGCTCGGGGTGGCCATCGAGGGCGGGAAAGTCGTTTAGAAGCTGGCGCACGACCGGATCGTTACGCGTCCAGCGCTCGCCGGGAACGAAGT
>CBFGVE010000240.1:0-4850 GCA_965651915.1 uncultured bacterium | reverse complement strand
CACGGCCATTGGTGGTGATGGTCTCACCGTCACTGTCGATGATCACCAGGGTGGGGATGCCGCGGACGCCGTACTTTCCGCCGAGGCTTTTCTGCGCCTTGCTGCCGTAGGGGACCGCCAGCCAGGGCATTTTGTATTCGCGCATGTAGCCGAACATGCCGTTGGCGTCGCGGTCGGAACTCACGAAGACGATTTCGAAGGGTTTGCCCGCCGCAGTCATTTCCTCATGGAATTTCACCAGGCTGGGGGTGAAGCCCCGGCAGGGCGGACACCAGTGGGCGGAGAAGTAGATGCCGATGGTCTTGCCGGCGAGGGTGTCGACCGGGACCCGCTTGCGCTTGGCGTCCACCAACTGGTCGCCGAATAGCTCCTTGATTTTCGGGGAGGCGCTGCCCATCGGGGCGGACGCCGCCGGTGCGCCGCCCGGCAGAATGGGCTTGGACTGATCTCGCACGAACTGCTGGTCGGCCTCGGAAAGATCCTTGAGGCCGATGCGGATGGCCCCGCCGTCCTTGCTCTTCAGGTACACGGTATCCTGCCAGACCCGCTCGAACGCGGCCTCGATGGTCTGTCCGGTGCGGCTGGTCCAGGTGCGGGACTCGGCGGCGTGGGAGGGGGTGCTTGCCATTAGGGCGGCACCCAGGGCGAGGGCGGCGATGACAAGTCGGCGGGAGCTTCTCATGGCGGGTCTCCAATAGGGGCGAATAGGTTTATGCGTCCTTCATACCCCAAAAGGGCGTTTCTAGCAAGGGCTGCTAGCCTAAATCCTCAGGAGTTAAACCCGTGCACTTGGCCATGCGCGCCAGCATCCGGGGGCCAATTTCCTCGCGATCGTGGAAGGCGAAGACGAAATTGGGCCATCCTGGCCTAGCCATAACACAGTGGGACGTCCCCGATTGCCGCTTGATCGTCCATCCGTGCCTTAGGAGGGCGGCCTTAACCAGGCGGGCTTTGGTCGAAGGCCACTGGCTCATGACGCTATGGCAAACAGGGACTCAAGTTCGGGTATGGATTCTCCATGATCGATTCTATCTGCGATCACCCGCAGCGCAAGAGCTTCGGCCTTCGCGACAGCCTCTGCCCGCGTGCTACCGTATGACATGACGCCGACTAGGTCCGGGACCTCCGCAATCCAGCGCCCATCTTCTTCTTGCTCGATTTCTATATTCATGCGCCGATTTTATCCCTGATTGAGCAAATCATCAAGTGTTCAGGCTGAGAAAGTCGCGGACCTCGTCCCAGCGGGTGAAGCGGTCGCCCCGGCGTTCCTCCTCGTCGGCGATGCGTTTCCAGTCGTCAGTGCCGATGGGCCGGACGCCGTTTGCGGCTAGCTCCCGGGCGAGGGCGGCGGGATCTGTTTCCGCGCGCAAGGGCAGGCCGGGGAGGTCGCGCAGCAGGGTTTCGGCCACTGCCTTGGCGTCGGGCTTGTTGTGGCCGACAAGGCCGCGCGCCCCGCTCTCGATCCAGCCCGCCGCATAGAAGGGGCGCAGCGGCTCCCCGCCTTCCAGCACCACCCGGCCCTCCCGGCAGGGGATGACCTCGCGGACCGGGTCGAAGGGGAGGCCGGGCAGCGGACTTCCCCTATGGCCGATCGATTTCACCACGAGTCCGCAGGTGAGCGTCTCTTCGGGTCCGCCGCCGGCGGACCGCAGGCGGATGCGCTCGACGCGCTCATCGCCCTCCAGCGCCGTTGGCGCGAGGTTGAAGCGGAAGGCGATCCGCCTGCGGGCTTCGGGCGGTTTGGGGCGGGCCGCCAGCTCGCGAAAGGCCGCGATCACCTGTCCGCGGACCAGTGCGTCGGGGGCGCCGGCGATGTAGGCGCGGTCCGCCTCGTCCAGCCGCAGATCCTCGGGGAGAATATCCAGCTCGACACCCTCCAGCGCCGCCAGCTCGTGCAGCTCGTTGTAGGTGAAGGAGGTCTGGGCGAGGCCCCGCCGCCCCACGATGGTGACGGTGTGGATGCGGGAGGTCTGTAGCGCCTCGAGGGCCGGGCGCGATATTTCCGTGGCGGCAAGCAGTCCGGGGTCCTTGCAGAGGATCCGGGCAACATCGATGGCGACGTTGCCGTTGCCAATTATCACCGCCGCCTCGGCGTCGAGCGGGAAGCGGCGGTGGGCGTGCTCGGGATGCGCGTTGTACCAGCCCACGAATTCCAGCGAGGTGTGGCAGCCGGGCAGCTCCGCGCCGGGAATCGCCAGCCGCCGGTCCAACTCGGCCCCGGTGGCGAGCAGCACCGCGTCGTAGTGCCGGGCCAGCTCGGACACCGCAATGTCGCGGCCCACCCGGACGTTGCCGAAGAAGCGGAACGCGTTATGGTCGAACCACTTGCCGAGCGTTTTCGCCACCCGGCGGGTGTTCACGTGGTCGGGCGCGACCCCGTAGCGCAGCAGGCCGAAGGGGGCCCACCACTGCTCGAAGAGGTCGACCGCCACCGGGGCGCCGGAGCGCAGCAGCTCGGCGGTCGCGAACAGCCCGGCCGGCCCCCCGCCAACTATGGCGATGCGCCGGAGGGTTCCATCTGAAGTTTTTTGATCCATGAGCGATTCTCCGCTTGCTTCATCCGTTAAACCGGATATATTGATGAATACCGTAACCGCAATCGGATCTTCCATACAAGCACGAACCCAGCAAGAACAACGAAAATCCGCGCCTGCCTCCCCGTCAACCCCTAGGAACCCGCCCGGCCATGCACGACACCGAAGCCCATCTCCGCAAGCTACTCGCCGACCGCATCCTGATCCTCGACGGGGCGATGGGCACGATGATCCAGACCCACAAGCTGAGCGAGGCCGACTTCCGGGGCGAGCGCTTCCGTGACCACCCCCGCGACCTGCGCGGCAACAACGACCTGCTCACCCTGACCCGGCCCGACGTCATCCGGGGCATCCACGAGGCCTATCTCGAAGCCGGGGCCGACATCCTCGAGACCAACACCTTCAACTCCACCTCGATCTCGATGGCCGACTACGGCATGGAGTCCCTCGCCCGCGAGCTGAACCTCGAGGGCGCCCGCCTCGCCCGCGCCGCCGCCGACGCCTGGACCGCGAAGAACCCGGCGAAGCCCCGCTTCGTCGCCGGCATCCTCGGCCCCACCAGCCGCACCGCCTCGCTCTCCCCCGACGTCAACGACCCCGGCTTCCGCAACGTCACCTTCGACCAGCTCGCCGAGGCCTACACCGAGGCGGTGGACGGGCTGGTGGAGGGCGGAGCCGACATCATCATGATCGAGACGATCTTCGACACCCTGAACGCCAAGGCGGCGATCTTCGCGACGCTCGGCTATTTCGAGGAGCGGAAGATCCACCGGCCGATCATGATCTCGGGCACGATCACCGACGCGAGCGGACGCACCCTTACCGGGCAGACGCCCGAGGCCTTCTGGATCTCGGTCGCCCATGCGCGCCCGGTGAGCGTCGGCCTTAACTGCGCCCTCGGCGCGAAGGAGCTGCACCCGCACATCGAGGAGCTCAGCCGCAGCGCGCCGGTATGCATCAGCGCCCACCCCAACGCCGGCCTGCCCAACGAGTTCGGCGGCTACGACGAGACGCCCGAGGCGATGGCCGCGATGCTCGGCGGCTGGGCCAAAGAAGGCCTGCTCAATATCGTGGGCGGCTGCTGCGGCACCACTCCCGCGCACATCCGGGCCATCGCCGAGGCGGTCGCCCCCCACCGTCCGCGCCGCCTGCCCGAGGTCGCGCCCACCCTGCGCCTCAGCGGGCTCGAGCCCTTTGTGCTCACCGAGAACACCAACTTCGTGAACATCGGCGAGCGCACCAACGTCACCGGCTCGAAGATGTTCCTCCGGCTTATTAAGGGAGGCAAGTACGAGGAGGCGCTCGACGTCGCCCGCCAGCAGGTCGAGAACGGCGCGCAGATGATCGATGTGAACATGGACGAGGGCCTGCTCGACTCCGAGGAGGTCATGCGCGTGTTCTTGCGCCTGGTCATGTCCGAGCCGGCGATCTGCAAGGTTCCGGTGGTGATCGACTCTTCCAAGTGGAAAGTCATCGAGGAGGGGCTCAAGTGCGTGCAGGGCAAGTGCGTGGTGAACTCCATCAGCATGAAGGAGGGCGAAGAGCCCTTCCTCGAACAGGCGAGGCTCGCCCGCCGCTACGGCGCGGCGGTCATCGTCATGGCGTTCGACACCAGCGGCCAGGCCGACACGCTGGAGCGCCGGGTCGCGATCTGCCGCCGCAGCTACGAGCTGCTCACCCGCGAGGCCGGCTTCCCCCCCGAGGACGTCATCTTCGATCCCAACATCTTCGCCATCGGCACCGGGCTCGAGGAGCACAACAACTACGCCGTGGACTTCATCGAATCGATCCGCCAGATCAAGGCCGCCTGCCCGCATGCGCGCATTAGCGGCGGGGTGAGCAACATCTCCTTCTCCTTCCGGGGCAACGAGCCCATCCGCGAGGCGATCCACTCGGTGTTCCTCTACCAGGCGATCCAGGCCGGGATGGACATGGGCATCGTCAACGCCGGGCAGCTCGCGGTCTACGCCGAGATCCCTTCCGAACTGCGTGACGCCGTCGAAGACCTGGTGTTCAACCGCCGCCCCGACGCGACCGACCGCCTGCTCGTCCTCGCCGCGCAGTACAGCGGGCCGGGCCGCAAGCGCGAGGAGGATCTGTCCTGGCGCGAGAAGCCGATCCGCGAGCGCCTCGCCCACGCGCTGGTCAAGGGGATCACCGACTACATCGAGGCCGACACCGAGGAGGCCCGGCAACTGTCGGCCCGGCCGCTCGACGTGATCGAGGGGCCGCTGATGGACGGCATGAACATCGTCGGCGACCTGTTCGGCTCGGGCAAGATGTTCCTGCCCCAGGTAGTGAAAAGCGCCCGGGTGA
>CBFGVE010000239.1:0-4856 GCA_965651915.1 uncultured bacterium | reverse complement strand
GGGGTCGCCGACCTCGGTGCGGTGGCGGAAGTTGATGCCGGTCTGGTCGGGGGCGAAGAAGGCGTGATAGTTGCGGCCTTGGGCGAAGCGCAGGGCAATGCCGGTGCGCTGGGCGCTGGAAGCGGACGTCGGTATGCGTCCCCGGTGGCGGACGATGGCGTGGGGAAAGACCTGCCCGTCGGGGCTGATCGCGGTGGCGTAGAGAGCGTTGGAGTAGACGATGGGTCCGCCGTCCACGAAGAACTGCCAGTTGGGCACGGTGGTTTGGGTTGGGCTGCTTTCGACCCAGTACCCCCAGTCGCGGCTGGGGTCGTCGAGCCGGGGGCTGCGCAGCTCCTGGGTTGGCGCGGCACTGGTGGCGCGGATGTGGTAGAGCACGGCAGAGCGATTGGCGCCGATCGCGGGGATGGTGCCGGTGAAGAGGCCGTCGCCCGCGGCGAGGTCGGGGGCGACGCCGTGGTCCGCCCGCCATGCCGTGGTGTGCCAGACGTTATCGCCGTCGTCGGCCATGGGCACCGAGGCGTAGTCCTGGGCGGTGAAGGTGTAGTTGCTGACGCCGACGGTGCGGTAGCGCAGTTCGACGGTGTCGGGCGCGCCGGAGATATCCGCGGTCACCACCTGGCTTTGATTGGTGGCGACCATATTGTTCGCATGGGCCACATCCTTGATGCGCATGCCCACGGCGGAGAGGCTGGCGCTGTTGGCTAGGCCGGGCGTTCCGTCGTGGCCGAAGTCGACGGTGTTGGTGGTGCCGGCGAAGGCGATGCTGACCGTGCCGCCGGCGCTTCCGCGGCGCAGCCAGCCGGAGACCACGTAGCTTTGGCCATTCTCAGTGGCGATGGCGGCGGAGCGGACGTGGTTGGTTCCCGCGTCGCCCTGAAAGACCCATGCGGCGCTGTTCTCGATGATGCGGGTGAACTTGGCGGCGAGGCCGTAGCCGCGCGAGGCTGACTGGCCCTGGCCCGCCTCGGTGCGGGAGCGTTCGTGGTTGCCGAGCGCGCTCCAGCCGGTTTCGCCGGCCTCGAAGCCGCCGTTGGTGACCAGCTCGGCGGGATTTCCCACCTTCGTAACGGAGAAATCGTCGAGCCAGATTAGGCCGTTGTAGTCGGCCCATATCCGCAGGTCGTGGCTGGTGCCGCTGACGGTTTGGGTCCAGGTGACCTGCACCCAGTTGGTGGGGGCCTGTGAGGATTGCCAGTTGGCCGAGGTGTCGCCGCGACCGGGCCCGTAGAGGCGCTCAAGCGAGGGGCCGAGGCCATCGGCGGCGACCGGCCAAGGTTCGACGTCGTTGTACTCGACCCAGTCGATGAGTGCGCCGTTGTCGCTCTGCAGGCGGATCAGCTCCCCGCTGTTCTGGAGCTGTCCGGTCCACGGACCCAGCACCGAGGCCGGGTTTAGCCCATAGTGCGCCGCGACCACGGTGGGGTTTGCCGCTACGACCAGGTAGCCGCCGGCCGCGATAACGGTGCCGGTGGGAAAGGTGTAGTCGCCCACGCCGCGCAGGACCCAGTCGGTGAGGTCGACGGAGTTGCCGGTGTGGTTGTGGAGTTCGACATACTCGTAGTCGTCCTCCAGCTCCTGGGCGGAGTGGTACATGATCTCGTTGATCACCACGTCGCCGGCGGCGAGGGGCAGGCTGTTGGTCGCGCCCTGGCCGAGCCGGAACTCCTCGAGGGTGACGTAGTTCGTGGCGCCGAAGGTGGGCGATTCGAGCATGGCGAAGCCCCCGGTGCCGTCGGGGTTGCGCCCGAAGGATACGCCGTTGTCGGTGGCGGGAATCTTCACCGCGTCCACGAGCCGGAGGCGGTTGGTCGAGGGGTAGGGAGCGGAGAGCAGAAGGTCCTCGCCGAAGGAACTCATGCCGAAGGGTACGTTGTTGCTGTGGGCGGGTGGGTCCTGGTTGAACTGGTACTCGTAGAACACCTGGTAGCTGCCGGCCTGGATCACGACATTGGTGATGCGGTACTTGGTGGGGTGGGTGGGATTGTCGCTTAGGTACCACCCGGCGAGATCGATGGGTCCGCTGTCGAGGTTCTTCAGCTCGATCGCGTCCTCCTGGGGCGGGTCGGTGTGGGCGAGCACCTCGTTGAGGACGACGTCGGTCCAGGACGGTTCGGTTTCCTCGCCGGGCTGTCCATTGCGAACCGCGCTGTCGGCCCAGTTCGCGGGGTCGTTGGGGTCGCCTGCGGGATTGACCAGCACCAGGGAGCTGCCGAGGCCATCGGCGCGCTGGGGCCAGTCACCGGAGTCCTGGTATTCGACGGCGAAGAGAGGGGAGCCGAGGCCATCCTCGAGGGTGAGGGCTTCTCCTCCATTGCTGAGGCTTCCGCCGAAGGTTCCCGCCGCGATGTTGGTGACGCTGGGGTAGCGCTCCTGGAAGCGGGCGAGATTCTTGACCAGCACCACGCGGGCGCCGGGCGCGAGCACCTGGCTCGCACCGAAGGTGTAGCTAATGCCTGAAGTCATGGCCGAGCCCTGGAGGTCGAACGGATTGGCCCCGGTGTTGAGCAGCTCGATGAACTCGTAGTCGCCGCCGGGAAAGTCTGGGCCTCCGAGAGGGTCGGGCTGGTCCGGCGGGTTGTAGTGGATTTCACTGATGACGATGCTCTGGGCACCTGCGGAGGCGAGCGCGAGCAGCAGGGTGGCTGCTAGCGACGAGGCGAGGTGGCCGATGGATTTCATAGTGGAGCGATTTGGTTGCAAGGCCTATAGGTAGAATGTCCAGGCACCGATCCACACTATACCACAGAAATTCAGAGGGGGAAAGTCCGCTGGTTGCCGGCCGGTCAGGGCGTGGCCGGAAGGGTGTATGGCCGACCGAGAAGGGTGGAGAACTCGAGCAGGGCCAGGTGGGCATCCTGCTGTGCGCCAATAAGTTGTCGCTGGCAGCTAGCGATTTGCTCGGCCAGTTCGGCTTGGAGGTCGAGGGGTATCAGGTTGGTCTGGCCGGGCGAGGCCGATGCGCGAAGGCTTGCCAGAACGGGTGCAAGCTGCTCGTCGAGTGCGGCCTGGTGGGCTAGCGCCTGGCCGAGCTGCGACCAGGCATCTCGCAGTTCAGCCTCCAAGCTATGGGTGCGGAGGCGGAGCTGGGATTCGATGCCGGCTAGTTCGACCTGCTCGGGTTCGTGGCCCCGGGCCCAAAGGCTGAATACCGGGATGTTGACCGCGACCCGTACCGACCAGCTTTCACGATCCAGGAAAATCTCTTCGTCCTGCCCCATTTCGCCTTGAATGTAGGAAACCCAGGGGATCGAGTCAGCCCGCCGCTCCCGGAGCGAAGCCTGGGTGCGGGCGAGCCTGCTCCGCAGCCGGGTCAGATCGGCATCCCGTTCCGCGGCCTCGTTGAGCAACTCGGGGGATAGCGGAGCGAGTGGCGTGGTGTTCGGTAGGGGTTGGAACGGGTCGAGAAGGAGGTTCTCGGACTCGCCTAGGCCGATGAGCCGAGCAAGCTGGAGGGAAAGCCTCTTTCGCATGGTGCGTAGCTGCTGCGATTCGACGATGATTTCGGCATGGCGGATGGTAGCCTTCACGGTAGTGGGCGCATCGGCTAGTCCTTCTCGGTTGAGAGCCTCGATCGCTTCGAGCCGCTGGGCGCGCGCGGTGGCAATCTGGTCGGCGAGCGCCGCGTCGCGCTCAAGAAATTGCAGCTCGCGGTAGAGCCGAAGCACGGTTAAGGTGCGCTCCTGCTCGTGGCTGCGGGCGAGTGATTCCAAGTCGCCGTGGAAGGCTCGGGCGGAATGGGCTTGGGCGGACAGCACCGCGGGATGGGGGAGGTACACGCGCAGATCCCACGACTGGCTGCGCCGGGATTCGCGGGGCTCGCCGGGCAGCGGCGAACTTTCATCCCGCTCGCCGTATCGGTAGCGGAACTGGGGGTCGCGCAGCGCGCTGCGCCAGGTGCCAGTCGGCATGGCCTCGGCTGCGTCGAGCAGCCCGGCGTGAACCGCATCGCGCTCTCCGGCCATACGCTGCGCGGCCTCGATGGAGAGCGGGACGGGCTGGGTCTGCGCCCCCGTCGGATGGGCGAGGCAGGCTAAAGCAAGCACCGGGATGAGGGCGGAGAGCCGGATCATGGCGTTGGCGTGGGTGCGGGATCTTTTGAAGTGGAAAGCCAAGGGAATGCGAAACCGCTTTTCCTTTCGTCGCCGATACGGATGGACAGCGTTTCGCCGGGAAGGAAGGGAGCGGGCTCGTCCAGGTCGATCTCCACCCTCAGGCCGAAAAGGATTTGGCCGGGAACGGTGGATATGTGCTCGGGGAGGAGGGCGACTTCGGGTCCGACGGTACGGACGGTTGCGGAGTAGACCTCGTTGCGCGGGGCGCGGGGGCGGAACGCAAGGGCCTTCTCGCCGCCCTGCAGCCTTAGGCGGCTGGACTCCGGGAGATAGCCCACGATGCGGCCCGTCGGGTCGCCCACGATGGTGGCGATGATGCCTCCCTCGGGCACCACGTCGCCGGGCTGGTGGAATACCTCGGAGACGCGTCCCGCTTGGCTGGCGCGCAGGATGTAGCTTTCGCGCCTGAGCTGAAGCAGGCCGGCCAGCTCGCCCTCGGGCGCATCCCCCTGTCCATCCATCCAGCGCTCGAGTCGTTCGAGGCGGTTGCGGGCAGAGGCCAGCTCGGTGGTGGCCTGCTCGAGGGCCTCGGGATAGAGTTCGACGGCGCGGCGCAGGGCTTCCTGGCGGGCACGCAGGCGGCTGACCACCTGGGAGTCGACTAGGCGGCGGGCGAGGAGGTCGTCGAGGCGGGCCACTTCGTCGTTGAGCACGGCGAGCTCGGCCTCGCTTTCGGCCTGGCGGATCAGCAGGTCCTGGCGGACGCTCTCCTGCTGGCGGACGGCCTGGCTAAACTGCCGC
>CBFGVE010000238.1:0-4872 GCA_965651915.1 uncultured bacterium | reverse complement strand
CTAAATCATGATCGGAAAATTTCTCTGCTGGGCGGCACTGATTGCCCTCACCGTGCTTCCCATCCTGTTCCGCAGTTATCGGATCCAGCGTTTCTCCGTTGTCGTCTTGCTCATCGCCGCCTACGGTCTTCTCTGGCACGGAACCCGGCTAGCGGCGCGAAATGCGCCCCTCCCCGACCGGGCACTCTTGAGTAGTCAGGCCACCTATGCGGACGCTTGGAATGATGGCCGCCTGGCAACCCAAGCGGTGGCCGATGCCTACCTCGTTCCCCTCCAGACTATTTTCATCGCCCTAGGTATTCTTGCTCTTGTACCGGTGTTCAAGATGAGTAAGTATCCATCCATAAGAAACGTGGCTTGTTCACTGTCCCTTGCTCTCATACTCACAGGGTGCATGGATAGCGACCCGTTCGGGCTTTCGATCCGGAGGATCATCGGGGACTACAAACTCGAGCAGTTTGAGAGCGGACACTACTACCTTCTTAAAAATGGGGTGCAGGGATCAGGCGGCGGCTTTCTCGATGGCATCGTCCTAGAACTTGGCTGGGATGCGAGCATCATTGCGGCCAAGCGCTACTCCACCTTTCGTGGGGACCCTGACGGATGGATGTTCATCGACCTGGCTACGGGTGCGACAACCGGGCCGTTTACCGATGATGAATTTCGCAAGCGCTACCCATTGCTCAAAACCGCCGAGGCCAAATCGGCTTGGCAAAACCTATGACAACGAACCGTACATACCGCGATTCCTCAACCAGACTATGAGAATCAAACCGGCAGACCGCATGAGGGCCTACTGCACCGGTCTGCAGAAACACCCGACCCAGCGAGGAGTCCACCATGAGCCAGCAGCCACAGCCCATTGAGAGCATCGTCAAGCGGGACGGCACCCTGGTGCCCTACGACCGGGACCGTATCGCCACCGCCATTTTCAAGGCCGGCGCCAGCGTGGGGAACGAAAGCCGGGAGGAGGCCGAGCGGCTGGCCGCCGAGGTTGAAAACGCGCTCGCCGCCACCTACGCCGCGCCCCAGAGCGTTCCCACCGTAGAGGATATCCAGGACGTCGTGGAATCCATCCTGCTCGCCAAGGGCCACCCCCGGACCGCGCGCGCCTACATCATCTACCGCCACCGCCGCGCCGAGGCCCGTGAGAAGCGTCTGACCTATTTCGACACCATCGACAATGTCCCCTTCAAGAAGATCTACGAAGTGCTCTGCTGGAACATCGACCACGGCTGCGAATCGGTAAACTCGCTCAACCGCACCGTGGCGGAGGGCGACCTCTCCGCCCTGATCCATGCCACCGACCGCCGCTACAGCCGTGAAGTCGAGCTGGGGGCCGAGCTGATGGTCGGCCGGCTCCCCGAGGTGCGCATCGTCATCGTCGCCGGCCCCTCCTCCTCGGGCAAGACGACCACGACCATCAAAGTCAGTGAAAAGCTCGCCGAAGCCGGCATGCGCTTCAAGGCGCTCGCGGTGGACAACTACTTCTTCGATCTCGAGCAGCACCCGGTGGACGAGTTCGGTGACTACGACTACGAAACCCCGCAGGCCCTCGACCTCGACCTCATCAACCAGCACCTTGTCCAGCTTCTCGACGGCCGCCCCGTGCGCATACCCCGCTACGATTTCAAAACCGGACGGCGCACCCTCGACGCCACCGAGATGCGGCTGGAGAAGGACGAGATCCTGCTGATCGACAGCCTCCACGGGCTCTACGAGGGCATGACCGCCGGCGTTCCACGCGAATGCAAGTTCCGCCTCTACATCGAAACCCTCGGCCAGGTGCGGAACAGCAATGGACAGTTCATGCGCTGGGCCGACAACCGCCTGATGCGCCGGATGATCCGCGATAGCTGGCACCGCCAGCTCCAGCCCGAGGCCACCATCACCCACTGGCACTACGTCCGCCGCAGCGAGCTGCAGCACATCATCCCCTACATCGGCTCCGCCGACTACATCGTCAACAGCGCCCTCCCCTACGAGCTGCCTATCCTCAAGCACAAGCTCTTCCACTACTTCCCCGACGCCATGGCGAAGTACCGGAGCGACCCCCGCCGCCAGGATGCCTACATCCGGGCCAAACGCGTCCACGAATTTCTCCAGCCGCTGCGCGCGGTCGAGGACGACCGCGTGGTCCCCTCCAAATCCCTGCTGCGCGAGTTCATTGGCGGCAGCGACTACGCCTACTAGATCGGACCCGCCATGCCCCGCGTCGTCGTTTGGAATGAACACCTGCAGGACCGCACCGAGGAGACGGTGCGCTCGGTCTACCCCGCCGGCATCCACGCGCCTATCGTGAGTTTCCTCAACCGGCAGCCCGGTCTGAGCGCATCCGCGGCAACCCAGGACCAGCCCGCCCACGGCCTCCCCCCAGAGCGTCTCGAACAAACCGATGTGCTCATCTGGTGGGGCCACCGCCTCCACCACGAGGTCGATAATGGCGTCGTCGCCCAGATCGAGCGGCGCGTCCACCAGGGCATGGGGCTCATCGTGCTCCACTCGGCCCACTTCTCGAAAATCTTCGAGCGGCTCATGGGCACCACCTGCCGCCTCCACCACTGGAAGGTGAACGGGGGCTGGGAACGGCTCTGGGCGGTCGCGCCCGCCCACCCCATCGCCGAAGGACTGCCCTACGGCTACGAAATCCCGGTTGAGGAAATGTACGCCGAGCCCTTCGATGTACCCCCTCCGGATGAACTGGTCTTTGTTTCGAGCTTTAAGAGCGGCGAGGTATTCCGCAGCGGCGCGGTCTGGCACCGGGGACAAGGCAAGGTGTTCTACTTCCGCCCCGGACACGAGACCTATCCGGTCTACCACGACCCCGTCATCCTAGCCACCATCGCCCGGGCCGTCCACTACCTAGCCCATGGTTGACCCCCGACGCGTCTACCGGCTTGCTCCGAACCCCGTCTTCGACTAGGTTGATGGCTCACCCTGGAGAGACCCCTTGATGACCCTAGACAGCCGACAGCTTGGATTTCCCGCCGCGCCCTGGACCAAGGGGCTGCTGCTGAAGGCCTCGGCGTGGATCCATGCCGAGCCGGGTTCAGCAGACTTCGCCTTCATCACCGAGACCAAGCCTGGACACCTGGCTCCCGCGAGCTTCCCCTTCCCCTGGAGCCTCATGCCCGGAATCCCGTCGGTCGCAGAGCCCGAATGCACCGCGCTGCCGAATGGACTGCTCCTGCGCCTCGCCTCCACCGCCGTCCCCCAGGAATTCGCCCTGGTCGTCCAGCCCGACGGGCTGGTTCTCGGCGAATGCTCCTCCTCGCTCCGCCCCCTCCTCTTCTCCCCCTCCACCGATTTCCACGAGGAAGGCCCGAACCAGTGCCTAGCCTCCAATGGCGCCTCCGTCGTGTTTCGTACCCGCTCCGACGGAGACCTCACCCGTTTCTGCCTCGCTGCCGGCGAGCAGCCCCGCGACGAACTCGAACAGCGGGCGGACCAAGCCCTCGTCCAGGCCGCCGAGGCCGTCGCCGACGCCTTCGGGCGCCCCGCCGCGGTTCTCGCCAAGATCGATGCCGCAGGGATGGGAAGGGATCTCGGCTTTGCCAGCCTGAACCTGCTCATCCGCTCCCTGCAAGCTCCGGACGCCGCGATACCCCACCGCTGGCCCGCCGATACGGATGGACGATTCAACCTCAACCACCTGCCCGCAGTCCTCCACGCCTGGTCCCTCGTCGATCCAGAGGTCGCCCGGGACATCGTTAAGGCCGCTCTCTGCGTACTCGATCCCAACGACCGCCTGCCCCAGCAGGCCGGAGCCGACGGAGAAAAATCCACGTTCGCCGCATGGCCCCGGTTGGCCCGGTCGGTGCTTGATCTTCACACCCGCCATCCCGACTCCGGCTTCCTCTCCGAAATCCTCCCCCGGCTGCGCGGCTACGTCGCCGCCAGCCTCGACTACTTCTGCGCCGATTCGGACCGCGATCTTCCCATCTGGCCGAATCCCCCGGAGGCGTTTATCGCCGACACCTACGACATAGGCCTAGTGACCGCCGACCTCGCCGCCTTCCTGCTCTGCGAGATAAGCGCCCTAGCCCAGCTTTCCGCCGCGACCGAGCCACCCTCCCCTCCTCCCACCCCCGAAATGAACCGGCTGCGATCGAAGTGGCTCGCCGCATTGGAATCCCGGCAGTGGAATCAGGACAAGGGGGTGTACCTCGACCGGTACGCCAGCGGAGAAAGCGTAAGCCGCATCACCCTTTCCTCGGTCATGCCGCTCCTCCTTCCCGAACTATCCCCGGAGCGGCAGTCGTCGCTGCTCGCCAAGCTTTCCGACAGCAAGGTGCTGCGCACCCGCGAAGGAATTGCCCTCTGGCAGCCCTGGGAGGGCGATGCGGAGCCCCCCGCCGTTCCCGCCATCCACCAGCACGCGGCGCTGGCAGCACTGGATGCCGCCCAGGATCCGGCCCATCGCTTCGGCCTCGCCACCACCCTGCACGCCACGATCGCCGAACGCTACGCGGCCTCGCAAAGCCTGCCGGCCTCGCTCCAGGCGTCCGCTTCCGACGCCAGCGCTCCGGAAACCGCCGCGCTGGCCATCGTCATCGCCCTCGACGGCTACCTGAGACCACCCGAGCGGGCCGTATCCCGGCTGGGCTCCTGGATGGAGCGCCGGCGCCACCTCGTGCTCGGGATTCCGCTCATCCTCTTTCTGATCGTGCTGCTTTCCATCGTGGGCTACTACATCGGCAAGGAAAGCGCGACCCTGCCGGAACTCGAAGTCACCCTGGGCCTCGCGCACCGCTACTACCAGGAAGGCCGCTACGACGAGTCGATCGCCCTCTACCAGGGACAGCTCAGGGGCGACCAGACTGGCAACCCCACCATTCTCTACCGCTATGCCAACGCCCTCGCCCGGGCCGG
>CBFGVE010000237.1:0-4873 GCA_965651915.1 uncultured bacterium | reverse complement strand
TGGGACTGGTACTGCGAGCGGCTGCTTTCCAATCCGAAGTTCCTGCGCGACGTCGTCGCACGCAAAACTTTCTCCAAGCTCCGCAGCGCCATTGCCGGCCTCTACGCCTACCGAGGGCTCATGGCCGAATCCGAATACGCCTTCAAGCAGTCCATCTCCCTCTACCCGCTCAGCCCCGAGGCCTGCTTCCGCCTCGCCGAAACCTACATGCAGCAGCTACGCTTCCAGGACGCCGCCACCGTGATCGAGGACCTGCTCAAGGGCGACCCCCGGAACGACAAGGTCGACGAGTTCCTCCAGCACATCCGCCGCATCATGGAAATGGACCGCCGCAGGCAGGAGCTGGAGGCGATCGTCAGCGCCGGCGCCGTCCAGCCCACCAACGCGCTGGAGCTGGCGACCGTCTACCTCAGCATGGGCATGATGGGGCATTTCCAGAACCTCAGCCTCAACCTGATGAGCAGCAACGAGCTGCCGATCGAATACCTGCTCCAGCTCGACCAGCTTTTCGCCCGCGCCAACCGCATCGATCTGCGCGAGGCCCTGCTCATGCGCTACACCCAGCGCGAGCCCCAGAATCTCGGCGCCCGCCTCGAACTCTCCGCCGTGCAGGCCCAGCGGGGCCGCGCCGATGCCGCGCTGAACTCCCTGCGGCAGGTGCTCGCGGCCGGCGGCGGCGAACAGGCCCGCGACTTCGCCCGCCGCGACCCACGCTTCAACGCCCTGCACAACGACGCCCGCTTCCAGAGCCTCGTCCCCCCGCCCCCGCAGTTCAACTTCCCTGCCTCCAACACCCGCAACCTCTTCGCCCCCCCGCCGCGATAGGATCCCCACACTTAACCGCCACACTTTCTCGCTTACGCTTAAGCGACCTCCCGGCGCTCTTCCGGTTTAAGCGCGTCGAGTAAGGGTATCCGGTTAAGGGTGGCGAGGAAGAGTGTCCCTGTGGCCCGTCCTCATCCTGTGCCAGGTAGGGCGAAGCGCTTGCCCGGGCACCCCGCATCCCTCCTGCTACATCCCACTCAGGCAGGCCTCCAGGTCTTGCTCGACCTTGCCCACCGGCTTGATGCCGAACGTATCCACCAAAATTTCCAGCACAGGCGGGGTGATGAAGGCGGGGAGACTGGGCCCGAGCCGGATGTTGCGGATGCCGAGGTGTAGCAGGGTGAGCAGGATGCACACCGCCTTCTGCTCGTACCACGAGAGCACCAGCGAGAGCGGGAGGTCGTTGACTCCGCAGCCAAATGCCCCGGCGAGCGCCGAGGCGATGCGGATCGCCGAGTAGGCGTCGTTGCACTGCCCGCAGTCGAGCAGGCGGGGAATTCCGCCGATGTCGCCGAAGTCCAGCTTGTTGAAACGATACTTGCCGCAGGCGAGGGTGAGGATGACGCAGTCGCTGGGCACCGCCTCGGCGAAGTCGGTGTAGTAGTTCCGCCCGCGCTTCGCGCCATCGCAGCCGCCAATCAGGAAAAAGTGGCGGATCGCCCCCTGCTTGACCGCGTCGATCACCTGGTCGGCCACCCCCAGTACCGCGTGGTGCGCGAAGCCCACGGTGATCGCTTTGCCCGGCGTGTCTTCGGCAAAGCCGGGGGCCTCCAGTGCCGCCGCGATCACCGGCGCGAAGTCGCGGTTCTCCACATGCACCACGCCCGGCCAGGCAACCAGCCCGGTGGTGAAGATCCGCGCCTGGTAGCTCTCCTTCGGCTCCTGGATGCAGTTCGTGGTCATGAGGATGGCACCCGGAAAGGCGTCGAACTCCCGCTTCTGGTCCTGCCACGCTCCGCCATAGTTGCCCACCAGGTGGGGATACTTCCGCAGCCCGGGATAGCCGTGGGCGGGCAGCATCTCGCCATGGGTGTAGACGTTGATGCCCAAGCCATCGGTCTGCTTGAGCAGCAACTCTAGATCATGCAGGTCGTGTCCCGACACGAGGATCGCCTTGCCTCGGCGCGGCGTCACCGCGACCGCCACCGGCGAGGGCGAGCCGAAGATCTCGTTGTGCGCCTTGTCGAGCAGCTCCATCACCCGCAGGTTCACCTCGCCGCACTGCAGGCAGCGCCGCAGCAGCTCGTCCATCGCCGGATCGGGCAGCGCGAGATAGTCGAGCGTCTCGTGCATGAAGGCATAGAATCGGTCGTCCTCGTAGCCGAGCACCCGCGCGTGCTGCGCATAGGCCGCCGTACCCTTGAGGCCGAACAGCAGCAGATCCTGGAGCCCGGCCAGATCGGCGCCCAGCCACTGGATGCGCTTCAGGGTGTTGAGCGCGTGGCCCTGGGTAATCATCCGCGCCAGCTCGGGGGAGGGCTGACACGAAGCCGGACCATTGAGCTTCTCGACCGGCAGCTCGGCCATGGCCGACGCCTCCGCATAGCGTTCGCGCACGACGTCCCGCAGCGCCGCGCCGTCCTGGATCATCGCCCCGATGCGGGCCGGATCGAAGTTCACGTTCGTCACCGTGGTGAACAGCGCCTCGGTCACGAAGACATCCGCCTCCGGAGTAGCCAGCGACAGCTCCCGGCAGCGGTGGGCGTAGCGGCTGACCCCGGTCGCCACATAGACCAGGAGGTCCTGGAGGGCGGCGGTATCGGGATCCTTGCCGCAGTTGCCGGTTTTCTCGCAGCCGGTCCCGCTGGTCGTTTGCTCGCACTGGTAGCAGAACATGCTCATAATCGTCGCCTTGGGTTGGGGGTGTCGGTTGAAATCGTGCCGCCATCATGCCCCGCCACCACGGCGACCGCCTTGATCCAGGTCAAGTTTCCCGCCGAATCCATGCGCCTTGCCCAGAGCCCCCAGCCTGTGCTATGCATGGCCCCATGAAATCCGAGGCCCAGCGCCGCCTAAGCGCATGAACGCCACTACCGCCATCGCC
Organism: uncultured bacterium; assembly: GCA_965651915.1. Classification (GTDB taxonomy): domain Bacteria; phylum Verrucomicrobiota; class Kiritimatiellia; order CBFGVE01; family CBFGVE01; genus CBFGVE01. The sequence goes on along the minus strand of CBFGVE010000237.1, from coordinate 2,004 downwards.
CAATCGCGCTTCTTCGAAGGGATGGGAGCCGCCAGCCGAAAGGTGCTGGCGGGCATCAGCCGGCGGCGGACGCTCGAGCGCGGGGATCTGCTGTTCACCGAGGGAAGCCGGGGCGACGAATTCTATCTGGTGGGCACCGGGCGCCTCCAGCTCTACAAGACCGACCCCGCCGGACGCGAGGTCGTGGTGCGCATCGTGCAGCCCGGCGACGTGTTCGCCGAGGTCGTCCTCTTCGAGCGCGACCGCTACCCAGTCACCGCCCTCGCGCTCACTGCGGCGGAAGTCTTCGGCCTCCCCCGGGGGCCTATCCACACCGCCCTCGCCGAGGAGCATTTCCGCACCGAATTCATCGGCAACCTCATGCGCAAGCTCCGCTTCCTCACCCAGCGGCTGGTCTACCTCAGCACGACCGAGGCGGAGGACCGGCTATTCCAGTACCTCGAAGAGCAAGGCCCGGGAGGTCACGCGGAACTCAAACTGACAAAGAAGCAGGTCGCCGCCGCGATCGGCACCACCCCCGAAACCCTCTCGCGGCTCATCAAACGCCTAGGCAGCGAGGGTCGGCTTAAGTGGACCGGAAAATCGGTTAGCTGGACCCGCAGCGTGACCGCAAGTTAGCGATACTTCACACTCATCCCAAACCCCTTTGTCGCGAGCGTGACCTTCGGTAGTCTCCGCTACGCTCCGGCAGTCGCGAGCTTTGTCGATTTCCCGATCTTCGCGGACGGACACCACCTGGCCCCGCTGATCGCGGAGGCGATCCAGGGCACCCTGCACATCTGCGAAGTGTTCAACGTAGGACTCCAGTGTCTTCTGGATATGAAAGGAGCAAGAATACTCGGTTAGCTCCGCGATGCTTTGGATTTCATTCGCTAGAGCATCCGGTAAGCGTATGGATATTGCAGTGCTCATGATGCGTCCTTCCAACTACTCTGTTGCCCACACGCCATCAGTCCGCCTCCTGCTCATCCCTGGTCGTGTCGTCCACAGCGTGCTCAAGAACCAGCCAGTACTGCCGGATGAGCAGTCCGAGGGTCAGCACTTGAACCAGCCGCCAGCCCGCGTAGACATACAGGCCTAGCTCGCGTTGTATATCCCCCTCGGTCGGGGTGCGGGTAAATAATCCGGAGCCCCGCGCCCTGATCGGAACTATCTTGTACTTGTACTTCATGATCGCCTCCCTTATCAGTCTTCTTGGTCACACCACGCATCATTTGAAACCTCGAGCACGATATCATGCTTCGCTAGAGCAGAGAGGATGTCCGGAGTGAACACGACTGGTTGAGCAGCGCTATTCGTCTCGATGAACAAATAGAGCGCATACCCCCGGGCTCTGAAATCACCCAATTGCTGGCCAAGAGTCTGGATTGCACTCAGCGCACAAGTGATCCATGTGCTTAATGGCAGGCCATCTTGCAGTTCATACACCCAGAAGTCCATCTGAGAATTAGGTTTCTCCCATGGATCAGGCGGGTCTCCAGTAACGCCTTCAACCCGCAATAAAGCATTGTTCACCACCGAAGTTCTACCTTTCATAGATTGCCAAGGGCTCAGGGAAGCTGCGGCGCTAGGACGACTCACCCTCGACCACAGTTTTATCCACTCTGATTCTGTCGAAGTACCTGGTTTTTTCAGCCGCGAAGTAAAAGGCGAAGGGGACAAGCACTAGGAACAAGAGGAACATCATGGCTCGGTCATCAACACTGGCGAAGAAGCCAAACAGGAACGCGCCGACTCCGACCACAAGGGCGACCACCTCGAAACTCGCTGCGGCCATAAACGTATGTCGTTTTCCGGGGTAGTAGTCGCGAAGGCTCTTTTCTTCATGCGTTAGATTCATAAACTCTGTTTCTCCAAATATTGAGTGCTATCACAAGGTCGGCTCTGACGCACAGCCGACATCCGACGCCTGACTCCCCCCCAATAACCTAACAGCTAAATAACCCTTAAACCTCTCTTCCTTCCCATCCGCGTCAATCCGTGTCCATCAGTGGTTGAACTCTC
>CBFGVE010000236.1:0-4918 GCA_965651915.1 uncultured bacterium | reverse complement strand
GACGAAGCCGGTGCTGCCGAGGATGCGGTCGGCGAGGTGGCCGACCGCGAGCGCATAGCTGTCGGAATTGTTGTAGCGCTTGATGACGCCGAAGTTCGGCAGGATGAGGAACACCGGTCCGTTGCCGCCCATCGGCATGAACATGTGCGCCACGTCGCCCTCGCGCGGGAAGGCGCGGCCATTGGCGCGCACCACGCCGGCGGCGGCCCATTCGCGCAGCGTCGCCTTTGTCCCGTTCCAGACGTGGCTGCCGTACGCCTCCTACTTCTTCCAGGGCATCGCGTTCCACGAGTACCCCGACGTACCCGTCTACCCGGCGTCGCACGGATGCGTTCGGGTCCCGGCACCGGAAGCGAAGGGCGTCTACGGCTTCGCCCCCCGCTGGCGGGCCGGTCTCCGCGCCGAAGCGCTCGGCCTGAACAACTCGGTGCAGGCGCACGGCGAGAAAGAGTCCTTCGATCCCAGCTACCGCTACACCGCGATGGCGGACTGGACCCTGACCGAGTTTTCCCGCATCCGCTTCCAGATGAGCCGCGGCCTCTACGAGCTGGAGGACGGACGCGAGGAAGCGACCGAGGGCTTCATCCAGGCCATCGTCTCCTTCGGCGCCCACGGAGCCCACAGCTTCTAGCTGTCTGCATCATGAAGCGCCTTCTTTCACTCCTTCTACCGATGCTCTGCGCGGCGGCGCTTTCCAGCGCCGCCGCCGGGGAGCGGCTCCGCATCGTCGCCAGCACCCCCGATCTCGCCTCCATCGCCTCGGCGATTGCCGGCGAGCAAGCCGATGTGCGAGCGATCGCCACCGGCAAGGAGGATCCCCACTTCCTCCAGGCGCGACCCTCCTTCGTTGTCGCGCTGCGAGACGCTGACCTGTGGGTCCGCATGGGCATGGAGCTGGAGGCCGGCTGGGAACCCCTTCTACTGCGCAGCTCCCACAATCCGCGCATCCAGCCGGGACGCCCCGGGCACTTCGACGCCGGGACCTACACCGCCTATGTCCTCGAGGTGCCCGGACCCGACACCTCGCGCGCCCAGGGCGACGTACACCCTTCGGGCAATCCCCACTACCTGCTCGATCCGCTCAACGCCCGCAGCGTCGCCCGCGCCCTCGCGCAGCGGATGGCCGAGATCGATCCCGCCCACGCCGCGAACTTCCAGCAGGGACTCGCCCGGTGGCAGGTCGCGCTGGACCGCGCCATGTTCGGCGAGGCGCTCGCCGAGCGCTTCGGCGGGGACGCGCTGTGGGAACGCCTTGCCGAAGGCACCCTCGAAACATGGCTCGCCGAGCAGAATCGGCGCGATGAACTAGGCGGCTGGATCGGAGCCATGGAGCCCTGGCGCAACCGCTCAATTCTCACGTTCCACAAAAGCTTCGCCTATCTAGCCCACCGGTTCGGACTCACCGTCGCCAATACCCTGGAACCCGTTCCCGGCGTCCCTCCCAGTCCGGCGCATCTCGCCGACCTGGCCCGGCAGATCGGGCGCGACGCCATCCCGCTGCTGCTGATGGAGCCCTACTATCCGAGACGCCCCGCCGATTTCCTCGCGCGGCAGACCGGGCTCCGGGTCGCCGTGGCGTCCTCCTATGGAATCTCCATAGAGCCCGGCGGCTACCTGCAGTTTATGAACGATGTGCTTTCAGCCTTCGCCGGGAAGCCCTAGAAAAGCGCCCCCCATGAGCATAACGCCCTCCATCCCTCCCCGCGAAACCATCATCCGCTGCGAGCGGCTCCGCATCGGCTACCGGGGCGAGACCATACTCAGTGGCGTGGATCTCGCGGTGCCCCGGGGCGCCTTTCTTCCCTTCGTCGGACCCAACGGCGCGGGCAAGACTACGCTGCTGCGCGCTCTGCTCGGCCTGCACCCGATTCAGTCCGGACGCCTCGCCACGCCTTTCGCGAGCAAGCCTCCCGGCTACGTATCCCAGCAGAAATCCATCGACCCGCTCTACCCCGTATCCGCTCTCGACATCGTCCTCATGGGCTTCTATCCCTGCATGGACCGGCGAGGCCCCAGTCCATTCCGCAGTTCCGCGCTCGCGCTGATGGAACGCATGGGGCTGGAGTGCCACGCCGATAAAGCCTTCCACCAGCTTTCGGGCGGGATGCGCCAGAAGGTGCTGATCGCACGGGCCCTCGCCGCCAAGCCCGACGTTCTGGTCATGGACGAGCCCACCACCGAACTAGACGACAGCTCGCAGACCACCGTCCTCGACCTCCTTCACCGGGTTTGCGCGGAGGATGGCCGCACCGTGCTGCTCGCCCACCACGGGCTCGACGCTCTGCTGGAGAGAACCGAGCAGGTATGCCTGGTCCGCAACGGCACCGCCCGCATCGTCCCGCTTGCGGAGGCCCACTTCTAATGCAGACCCTTCGCACGCTTTTAGAGCTGTTTCCCGGATCCATCGCGGCTGGCGTGCTGATCGCCGCGCTGTGCTCGGCGCTCGGCGTCGTCGTCATCCTCAAGCGGATGGTCTTCATTGGCGCGGCGCTCAGCGAGGGCGCGGCCTGCGGCATTGCTCTCGCCATGGTCACGGGACTGCCTCCTTTTGTAGGCGCTGGCGCGCTGACCCTGGCGTTCGGACTCGGCCTGTCACGGCCCTACGAAAGCAGCCGCATTCCCCGCGACGCGGTGCTGGGCGTGCTCTTCGTCGGCGCGGGCGCGGCCAGCCTACTGATTGCCGCCCGGGCCGGTCTCGGCCTGGAGGAGATCAAAACCCTGCTCTACGGCGACCTTATCCTCACCCGACCGGGCGATCTCCTGCTCATCGCGCTAGTCGCGCTACCCCTGGCGGTGGCGGGCTGGCGGTTTCGACACGCCATCCTTTACAGCTTTCTCGACCGCGAGGCGGCGCTGCTGCTCGGGGTGAAGGTCAGGCGCTGCGAACTCCTATTCTTCGCCGCCCTCGCCCTAGCGGTGGCGGTGGCGGCGCGCGCGGCCGGCGCCATGCTGGTATTCGCCTACCTCGTGGTAGCCCCTTCTGCCGCCCTGCTCCTCAGCCAGTGCATGGGCCGGGTGGTCGCGCTGGCCTGCGGACTCTCAGCAGCCTGCACGCTCGCCGGACTCTACCTCGCGCTTGCCCTCGACCTCCCCGCCAACCAGCTTATCGTCGCCCTGCTCGTCGCCGCCCTCGCGGGAGCGGCGATACGCTCGGGAATTATGGGGAGAATGAGGCGGGGCGAGCAGGCCACCGCCAGATAGACCAGCCCCGCCCGGGTAGGTTTTTGGGAGGCGTCACTTCTGGAGAAAGTCTTTCCGTCCACCGAGGCAAGCTCGGTGGGGCGGGGCTCCTTTTATCGATTCATGCCTGGTGAAGCGGGGACCCTGCCCGCCTCCAAGCCGGGCTCGGTGGGGCGGGTTCCGACGGCAGGTTGACAATCGGGGCATCCGGGTCGACCTTTTCCCTGCAACCCCTCGACCAGGAGCCTGCCATGCGTTTCGTTCTCGCCCTCCTTGTTCTCGCCCTCCCACTGGTCCATCGCGCCGCCGCCGCGCCACCCGCCGGCATCCGCCACGAGATCGTCGAGTACCGCGACGGGGACACGGTGCTCGAAGGCCTGCTGGTTTACGATGCCGGACAGAGAGGCCCGCGTCCCGGCATCCTCGTGTTCCACGCATGGGGCGGACCCAGCGACAAAGAGCGCAAGCGGGCCGAGCAGCTCGCCGGCCTCGGCTACGCCGCCTTCGTGGCCGATGTCTATGGCAAAGGCGTGCGCCCGCAGACCATGTCCGAGCGGGCGGCGGAGGCCGGCAAGTACCGGAGCGGGACTGACCGTTCGCTCGCCCGGTCCCGCGCCCGCGCCGCGCTCGGCGCGCTCTCCGCGCAGGACGTCGTTGCGCCTTCGCGCATCGCCGCCATAGGCTACTGCTTCGGCGGGATGATCGCCCTCGAACTCGCGCGCGATGGTGCCGACATTGCCGGCGTGGTCAGCTTCCATGGCACCCTTTCCACCCCGAATCCAGCCGACGCGCAGCGTATCCGCGCAAAGGTGCTCGTCCTGCACGGGGCCGACGACCCCCATGTGCCCGACACCGAGGTGCTCGCCTTCCAGAAGGAGATGCGGGAGGCCGGGGTGGACTGGCAGTTCATCGCCTACGGCGGCGCGGTCCACGCCTTCACCGATCCTGGAGCCGGCGACGACCCCACGCGCGGCTCGGCCTACCACCGTCGCAGCGACCTGCGCTCCTGGCAGGCGATGCGGCAATTCTTCGGCGAGCTTTTCCGGTAGCCTGCTCCCGGATTCGGCGTTTGACCGCAGATCGGCTTTGAGGATAGAAATGGGTGTCATGGAAACCGAACCCGGCATACTCGACATTCAGTTCATGCGGCTGGCCCTCCGGCTGGCCGTCCAGGCGGCGGAGGCGGGCGAGGTGCCCGTTGGCGCGGTGATCGTCCACGGCTCCCGCGTTATTGGCCGGGCCTGGAACCAGGTTGAACTGCTCAAGGATCCCACCGCGCACGCGGAGATTATCGCTATCACCCAGGCGGCCAGCGCCCTCGGCGACTGGCGGCTGCTCGACACCACGCTCTATGTGACCAAGGAGCCCTGCCCGATGTGCGCCGGGGCCATCGTGAACGCCCGCATCCCCCGGGTCGTATGGGGCATGAGCGACCCGTTGCGTGGCGGCGCGGTGTCCCAGTTCCAGATTCTCCACAGCGACAGCCTGAACCACCGTGCGGAGTGTGTCGCCGGCGTGCTAGAGGACGAATGCACGTCGGTGATGAAGGATTTCTTCCGCATGCGCCGCCGCAATCCCGGAGACCTCCCGCTGCCGCATTCGGAAAACTAGGATCCGCCCGAAACATTTTCGAACGCGCCACCCGCTCCGCGCATCGAAACGGGATGCGGACCTTTCCGCAGCGAACCCAACCAAGGAGCCAGCCATGATTCGTACCTCCACGAAGCGGGCGGGTGCC
>CBFGVE010000235.1:0-4931 GCA_965651915.1 uncultured bacterium | reverse complement strand
GAACGTATCAGAATCTGAAAATCATGTCCAGATAATTATGGGAAGGTTAGTAAAAGCGACTCGCTTAACTAAAAGCAGCGTCGAATCCGGTGAGAATCGTCGCTTCGCTATCTCCATCTTCGTCCCGATCATCGTCTCTCAGCATCAGGCCCCCTCGCCGCCCACCTCCTGACACAAATAAGCACCTGTTCTTGTGTCAAAGCTTTCGGTGTCGCTTGCCACTTTCTGTTGCTGATTCCAAAGGGGGCTATCTGGCACGGCTCAGCGGGGAAAAATGAGGGTTGATGTGCCCCCCAGACACGTATATTGTTCGCATGAACAACGAGCAGAAGCTTCTCGAGCGAATTACCATCGATCCGCGCATTTTCGCGGGCAAGCCGATTATCCGCGGTCGGCGCATCGCGGTCGAACACGTGCCTGGGGATGATGGCGGCAGGGCATTCTGTCGAAACCATTCTCGAGGGCTACCCGTGGATGGAGCCCGACGAACGCGCTTGCATCGCCTACGCCCACGGCGGTCGCGCATGGTTTACCCGCAACCGCCCGCATCGAACTGCACTCTGTATTGTACGCGAGGGGTCCTTCGGTCCCCACCTGCCATTCCTTGGCATGCGAGTTTGACAGCTCGCACGGTGGGAAAAGGGATCGCCAACGGGGACTGATTCGGGTATCCCTAAAAACGCAGTTGGCCCCCAACCTATCGAAGGAGCCTATCCGAATGGCCACACCCGACCATATTCCCGACATGACTTCCTTGGACCGGAGAACAGTGGTGCTCTACCGGCTGGGGCTCTCCATCTTCACCTTCAGCATCCTGCTCAAGTCCATCGACCTGCTGGCCGGGATGGCGCCGCTGGGCGAGTGGTACATCGCCCTCGTGGCTACCGGGGCAGCCCTTGCCAGCGCGAACATCCATCTCTACGATCCAACGTTCCGCTGGCTGATGCCGATGATGAGCTGGCTGGGCCTGATCGCGCTTGCCTTTTCCATCCCGACCGGCTCCGGGTTGCTGCTCCTCCTGAGCCTGGGCTTCTTCTATGCCGGCCTCGGCATGATGGCGGTGAAGGAGCAGTTCTGCTTCAAGATCCCCGGACTGATGTTCGTTCCGGTTTTTCTTCTGCTGGCACTGATTCTCCAGGCGTCAGGCATGGAGCGCGCGGCGGGGATCCCGCTAGGCATCGCCGCCCTGCTTTACCTGGTCCTCGCCCTGGCCAAATGGCGCATGCCGCTCCACTTCGACATCGGCGACAAGAGCTACTACCGGATCTAGGGCTCGGCTAGCTCGACCTGCACCACCTGCGCACCGCTGGTACGGAACGTGAGAACCGTCGCCGGACCCTCGGCATGGGCCAACTGCACCTCCGGAGGCAGCAGCTCCGCATCCCAGGCACCCCGCAGGGTCACCGAAGCCTCCTGGGCCTGCTCCTTTGCGGGGCCTTCGGCGTACATCACTTCGCCAAGATCTGGATTGGAGAAACTCAGGCGGATACGACCCGGCTCCACCTCCCGGGCGGCCAGGACGCATGGGCTGCTGGCCGTTTGCACCAGCCCCTCGCCTACCGGGGCAGCGGTATCGAATAGCACATAGGCTGTGGTTCGGCTCTCCCGGTCCCGCACGACGTGGGCCCCTTCGTCCCTGCGCAGCACCTCGTAGGGAATGTCCTTGGCGAAGTCCTCCATGCGATCTTCGGTCCCATCCACCAGCACGCAGTATTCGTAGCCGGCGGAACGAGGCCTGGGACCATGATTGATGACCGCCCACTCGGTATCCCCCTCGTTCTCCCGCACTTCCTGGTGGAGGCGCGGGTTCCGGGGGTTCCAGTTGGCGTGGTAGGGAAGCTGCTGGCGACGGCGCTCGACCCGAATGCTGTCGTTGCCCGGCGGAAGGTAGTAGGCCCGTCCATAGGCGTCGCGCAGCCAGATCGCCGCTTCCGGGGAAAGCGTGGCCTGCTCTGGAAAGGGAACACGGTCCCTGGCCTCCTCGGTCAGGGAATTCTGGAAGAGAACAGTGACGGTGGGGTGGTTCTCGTCTCCGGAGGCGATCCCGCTGCCCAGGCAGACGATGTGGCCGTCGAAGAAGAACCAGGATTTTCGGGCATGGAAAGCAGGGTCGTAGCCTGATTCGGCAATGCGGCGGAAATATTCCTCGTCGCCCAGCCAATACCGGGGAGGGCCAATGCGGCGGGCGTCGCGCGAGCCGGGAAGTTCTTCGGCAAGCTTCATGCCGAATACACCATTGCCATCGAGATGCACGCCACCGGCGAAGGGCTCGGCGGTGATCATTTCCTCCACCATGAACCGGCTGCGCAGCACTTCGTGCGGCAGGTGGCGCACGGTCGTTCCCGGCCAGAGGGAATAATCCCATCCCCGGTCGGGCGCGAAGCCGCTGTCCGAGGCCCGGACCGAATCGCCTGCGGAGTAGATCAGCAGGTGGCCGTAGTTGAGAAACCGCCCCATGGTATTCCGCCCCTGGAAGGAATACAGCTCGTTGGCGAACAGGCCGCTCTTCTGTCCGCGCACCGCCACCATCCAGTCGGCACGGCGATGAATGTTGGCCACTGCGTAGGGTATGGCCCAGTGTCCATCGGACGACGCCGGATCGAGACCTAAACTGGTGAATCGCGCGGCATGGGCATTCCTCTTCGCCTCGGGAGCATACTGCTCGGCGTAGTGCATAAAGATTCGGGCCATTTCCTTGTCGATCTCGCCGCCAGATCCAGGATTCCCGCAGTCGGCCAGCCTGGCGAACATCCGGGCCATGCTCCAAGATACCGCGGGCGAGTTCCGGTGGCGGCCACTGAAGAAATGCGGCGCTCCAGCATGGCCGGCATAGACATGGATCGAATGCGCGGCCTGCCGGGCTGCACGATGCATTTTGGGGGATGCGAAGGACGTTTCGTGCAGCAGGTGTACGGCATCCACAAGCGGCCCAATTGCCGGGAAGCTATAGCCGGTATACACCATCTGATGATGCAGCATGGTGCCGTCGGACTGCAGGGCCCCATGCTCGCTGACCCGTTCGAGCCAGCCCTGAACCGCCATGAGATCGCGCCATTTCCCAGGTCCATCATCCTGGATCAGGACGGTGAACAGCCGGGCCAACAACTGGGTATTGAACAAGTCTGCATCGGCCCGGGCGTCCCTGCTGTAGAAATCTTCTGTTTCGACCGCTTCGCGCAGATTTTCCAGAAGGGGCTCGAAGCGTTCGTGGTCTTTTAGCTCTTCGCGCATCCAGAGCACGGCGGAGCCAAAGGAATCCCGCAGCGCGTAGGTTCTTGCCGAGCCATGCTGGATCCAGAGGTCCACGAGGTCGAGATAGAGATCGAGGAGCGTCTGGCGGAGCGCGGGCTGCTCCCCAGCCGCGTGGTAGGCGGCGGCGACGTCGCTCACCACGCCCCAGAAGGCAATGCCGTGGTCGATGGTACCGCTGACAAAGCGTCCGTCACGCTTGAGGGCATAGCGGGCGCGGACCTTCGCGGGATCTACGCGGGCGGCGCGGGAGGCCTGACCATAGCGGGCAAGGAAACGCTCCGAGATGTCCTGCAGCTCGGCCCGCTGGGATTCTTCGAGCTGGCCGGGAAGCGGTAATTCGAGGAAGTCACGCTTTTTCGTTTCCAGCGGCCTGACCCAAGGGGCCTGGCCGGTGGGCTTAACCCGCCGCACATCCATCTCTCGGCGCGGTGCGAAATGGCTGAAGTGCAGCGCCCCTTCCGCAACGCTCTGCGGGGCACGCACCGTCAGGGTTGTCGCCGTCTCCTGGTTGGGAAAGCGCTCGAGGTCCCGGCCATAGAGAAACGCCAGTTCCCGCCAGCCGGAGAAATCCAGGCGGAAGGTGAACTGGACATCTACGGACTGACCGTCGCCGATTTCGAACCGCAATTCGTCATCGATCGGCTGCTCGCTGAATACCCACAGGGACATGCCGCTCAAGCCGCAAAAGGTCACCCACTCGTAGACGATGGGGTCGGGCTGCTCGCCGGTAAGGTGCCTAAAGGCATCCTCATGGCGGAAGGTCATCGCCGATCCCGGCTGGCTCCACTCCCAGCGCAGCGAAGCTCCGGCTCCGCCGCGGTAGTAGCGGTCGCTCACCGAGAGTTTCGAGCGGGTGTCCGCCGTAAACTCGGGAGGGACCTGCTCCGAAAACGTGTAGGTAGGAAAGTCGGGACCGCGCACCTCGAACGGAGGGGCCACAGCCAAGGCTTGGGATAGGACAGGCATAAACGTTGTCAGCAAAAGCAGGCCCCAGGATGCGGGGCGAATTAGGTTGGGGCATAGACCGCGCAGGGCCTGGTGGACACGATTGAAGGCATACCTTGCATCCATAATGGTCCGGAGCATGTGCCACGGGGCAGACACCGTCAAGCTGGGAACGCGACGAAACTATTTGAACTGTATCAGGTTGCAACTTTAATGGTCGGCAGCTCCCCGATCAGGCCCGTCCAAACTTCCGGCCCAGCTCGGCATAGCTCATGAAGATGAGCGTGGGGCGTCCGTGAGGACACGTGTAGGGCATCTCGGTGCCGGCGAGGTCCACAACCAGCCGCTCGATTTCGCCCAGGGTGAGTCGGTCCCGGGCGCGCACCGCCGCGCGGCAGGCGGCCAGGGCGATCTGCTCGCGCACCCAGTTTCGGGAAGCTTTCTGGCGGCCCGCCAGCTCGAGGTGGCTGGCCAGCTCGGCGAGAAAGTGCCGGGCCTTCATGAGCCCGAGGCGCGCGGGAATCGCATCGAGCATGAAAGCGTCCCCACCGAAGTCGGATACTCCGAAGCCCAGCTCGCGGAGCGCCTCAAGCTGGCCGCGAACCCTTGCCGCATCGCGGGGGGGCAGTTCCACGCTCTCCGGGGTCAGGAGCCCCTGGCTTTCCATTTTGTCGCCAGCCTCGTCCATCAATCTCTCGAACAGCACACGCTCATGGGCCGCCTGGGGATCCATG
>CBFGVE010000234.1:0-4945 GCA_965651915.1 uncultured bacterium | reverse complement strand
GGCTGGCCCGCTGCGTTCATGTTCGTGCGACGAAAGAAGTACGTCTCCACCTTCAGCTGCTGCAGCTTCAGCTCACCCGAGACGACTTTGTTGTGGATCCACTGGTGGCTGGGGTTGAAGCGGCGCGTGTGCCCGGCCATCGCGACAACGCCCGTCTCCTCCTGCACACGGCATATCTCCTCGGAGTCCGCCAGGCTGTCGGCCATGGGGATCTCGATCTCCACGTGCTTGCCTGCTCGCATGCATTCCAGCGCCTGGGCGTGGTGCTGCTGAGCATGATTCAGCAGGGGGCGACCGGCAGCTCGGCGGGACTCACCTCCCTCATCTACGGAAAGACCGCCTCCATGGTGGCGCGGGACGCCTGGCTGCTGCTGGGGGTCGCGCTCGGGGTGTTCGCCGCTGTCGCCGCCCTCCGCAAGGAGTTCACCCTGCTCTGCTTCGACGACGCCTATGCTACGGCGCGGGGCTGGCCGGTGCAGCGCCTGGAGCTGGCGCTGCTGTTTCTCGTCGCCCTGGTGATCGTGGCCGGGCTCCAGGCGGTCGGGCTGATCCTCATGATCGCCCTGCTGGTGATTCCTCCGGTCTCGGCCCGATTCTGGACCGACAACATCCACGCCATGCTGTGGCTTTCGGCGGGCATCGGCGCGGCCAGCGGCTATGCCGGCGCCATGGCCAGCGCGTTTCAGCCCCGCATGCCGGCCGGCGCGCTGATCGTGCTTTGCTCGGGAGCGGTCTTCGCGGCGAGCCTGCTGCTGGGCCTCCGGCGCGGGCTGGTCCAGCGCCAGGTGCGCCACTGGCGCTTGCGCCTCACCGTGGCCTGGCAGCACCTGCTGAGGGCGGCCTACGAGCAGCGCGAGCGCGCTGCCCACGCCGCTGCGCCGGAGGGCGGACCCGAGCTGACCTCTGGGTTCATCCGCTCGGCCTCCAGCCAGCCCCCTTGGTTCATCCGCTTCGTCGTGGCCCACTGCCGGCGCCGGGGCTGGCTGCGGGATTGCTCGGATGGCCACTACGCGCTGACCGCGGCGGGCTGGGAGAAGGCCCGCCGCACCGTCCGCAACCACCGCCTCTGGGAGTTGTACCTCATCGAGTACGCCGATATCGCCGCGAGCCATGTGGACCGCGACGCCGACATGGTCGAACACGTACTGAGTTCCGAGGTGCTGCGGCTGCTGGAGGAAAAGCTGCACGCCCGCTGGCCCGCCCTGGCGATGCCGGCCAGTCCGCACCCCCTCTCCGAATCCGCCGAGGCCCGCCCATGATCTGGACCTCGCTCGACACCTGGATTGTCGTCACCGGCGCGCTCTGCGCGCTGGCCTGCGCGCTGCCGGGCAACTACCTGGTCCTGCGCCGCATGAGCATGGTCGGCGACGGCATCAGCCACGCGGTTCTCCCCGGGCTTGCGGCCGCCTTCCTCTTCACCGGCTCGCGCGGGTCGTGGGTCATGTTCGCCGGTGCGGCGGTGGTGGGCATTTTCATGGCGGTCGCCACCGAGTGGGTCCACAAGCGGGGCCAGGTGGAGGAGAGCGCCTCGCTGGGGACGGTGTTCACCCTGCTGTTCGCGCTGGGTCTGGTGATTATCGTCCAGGCGGCGGACCGCGTGGATCTGGATGCCAACTGCGTGCTCTTCGGCGCGGTCGAGCTGACCCCGCTCGACACAGTCCCGGTGCTCGGCTTCGACGTTCCGCGGGCCGCCCTGCGCCTGCTGGTGGTCCTGCTGATCAACCTGGGCCTGGTAGTCCTGTTCTACAAGGAGCTGCTGCTTAGCGCGTTCGACGAGCAGCTCGCCGCCGCGCAGGGCATGCGGCCGGTGCTGATGCACTACATGGTGATGGCGATCACCGCTGTGACCACCGTGGCCGCATTCGAGGCGGTGGGCAGCATCCTCGCCATCGCGATGCTCATCGTTCCCGCCGCGACCGCGTGGCTGCTCACCCACCGCCTTTCACGGATGATCGCGCTTAGCCTCCTGCTCTCCGCGCTCTCCGCCGTGGGTGGCCACCTGCTCGCGATCACCCTGCCCAGCCGCTGGGGCTACGCCGATGCGAGCACGGCGGGGATGATGGCGGTCTGTTCCGGGCTGATCTTCCTCGTTGCCCTCCTGCTGGCGCCGCGCCAGGGCGTACTGGTGCGGGTGGGCCGCCATGTCTGGTTCAGGTCGGCGCGCGCGATGGAGGACTGCGTGGGCTACCTCTACCGCGAGGAGGAATATGCGCAGGCGCAGCGCAGCGACCCGGTGGCGCGTCCGGAGGGCGTGCTGTCGCACCGGGTAACTGCCTTCGCGGCCGAGGCGGCCTGCCGCCTGCGCGGCTGGGTGGGCGGGCGGCCCGGCGCGCCGCACCTGACCGACGATGGGCGGGAGCGCGCCCGGGCACTGATCCGCTCCCACCGCCTGTGGGAAGACTATCTCCACCGCCAGCTCAATCTCGACGTGGGCCACCTCCACGCCTCCGCCGAGGTGCTCGAACATGTCACTGGGCCGGCCCTCGCCGAAGAACTCGCCCGCGACGCCCAGCACCCCGACTCCGACCCCCAGGGGCGTCCCATTCCGTAGGCTGGCTCGTGAGGCGCGCGGAGATGGGGATCGACGATGAGCAGCTAGCCCCCAAGATCCCGCTTGCGCCCCGGGCTGCTAGCTGGTAGTGCTGCGGGTCTTCCACACCCAGCCAAGGACCCTGCCATGTCTGCCTGCGCTACCGACCGAATTCCCAATCGTCCCGCCGTTCTCGACTATGCCGGGCCGGTCGACTGGCAGATACTCCAGCAGACCGATGGGGCCGCGTCGTTTTCCCTTTCCGGGCGGCTGCACCTGCCTCCGAAGAGCGAGAACGCCGCCGCGCAGTTCCCCATCGTGCGCCTGGTGTGCGAGGATACGTCGAGCCCGGTCACGGCGGAATGCGGCTGGCGCCGGGCCGAGCGGTTCGATGCCGCCACCGGCGAGTTTGGCCACCGGATCGAAGGAGTGCCCGCGGGCGGTCTCTACCGGCTGGAGATCGGCATGGCCGCCGACGCCCGGTTCCTGCCGTTCGGCATTCTGCATGTCGTTCATGCGCTCGGGGTGGGCGACCTGTGGGTGCTCGCCGGACAGAGCAACTCGGCGGGCATCGGATCGGGGCTGGCCTACGATCCGCCGGAGCTGGGCGTACACCTGCTCGCGAACCGCGAGCGCTGGCAGCTCGCGATGCACCCGCTGAACGACCCTACCGAATCCTTCCATCCGAATGTCGAGGGCCGGGCCCTGCACTCGCCCAACCTCGCGTTCGCGAAGGCGCTCCGGCGCGAGCTGGGCTATCCTATCGGCCTGATCCAGACCGCGCTCGGGGCATCTCCGCTCTCGCGCTGGAATCCCGCCGAGGAGGGAAGCCTCTACCGCAATATGATGCACTGCATCGCCCTCGCCGGGGGGCGGGTTCGCGGTATTCTCTGGTACCAGGGCTGCAGCGACACCCAGCCCGAGCAGTCGGCGAGCTATGGCGAGCGCTTCGCCCACTTCGTTCGCAGCGTCCGCCGGGACCTGGGCGATCCCGGGCTCCCCTTCATCACGACCCAGCTCAACCGGGTGTGGGAGGACAAATCGCCGGAGGTCGCGCTGGGCTGGTCGCGGATCCGCGAGGTCCAGCGCCGGCTGGCGGGCGAGCTGGAGCGGGTGGCGGTGGTGCCCACCGTGGGGCTACCGCTCTGCGACGGCATCCACAACAGCGCGGCCGGCAACCTTGAGCTGGGGGCCCGCTATGCCGCCGCCGCGCTGGGCATGGTCCATGGCCGGCCAATCGTCTGGCGCTATCCCGAGCCGCGTTCGGTGCGCCGGTCGGCGCCGGCCACCATCGAGCTGGACTTCGCGCACGTGGCCTCCACCCTGCAGGTCATTACCACCCAGCTCCGGGATTTTCGGGTCGAGGACGACGAGGGGCCGCTCGGTATCACCGGGTGGAGCCTGTCGGGCCGCAGCCTTCTCTCGCTTACGGTAGACCGTCCGCTCGCGTCCGGCGCGCGGGTCAGCTCCTGCGTGGGCAGCCGTCCCGATCCCTCGCTCTTCGACTTCACCGAGCACCGCCCCGCGCTGGCTTTCCACGAGTGGCCAGTGGAGTAGGGAGTGGTGCTGGCAAGGCGGTGCCGGGTGTCCCCACGCTTAACCGCCACCCTTAACCGCATACACTAAACCGGACCACCTCACGCTGCCGAGCGGGCGAATCCGAGTAAGAGTATCCTCGTTGTCCCGATCCATGACGGGCGTGGAGACCACCAAAGGTTCTGATCGGGACAACGATCGGGACAATGATTGGGAAGGGGGGGCTCAATCCTCGGACGAGGTGCGGCGCAGGAGGTAGCCGCCTGATTTCTCGTCCAGCTCCAGCTCGACCAGCCCGCGCTCCTGGGCGTCTTCGAGCAGCCGGTTGAACGAGCGGTAGCCGTAGTAGGTCTCGGTGAAGCTGGGGCGGCGGCGTTTGAGGGTCTGCTTGACCATGGAGCCCCAGATCTTCTCCTCGGCTCCGCGTTCCTGGGCGAGCGCCTCGATGGTCTCCATAACCAACGCCAGCGCCTCCTGGACTTTCTCCTCGCCTTCGGCATCCGGCTTCTCCTGCTTCGGGGCGGCGGCGCGTCCGTCGCTGCGGGCCGGGCGGCGCGGGGCGCGCCGCACCTGCTTCTGGTCGCGCACGAGGTCGTCGTAGTAGATGAACTCGTCGCAGTTGGCGATGAGCAGGTCCGAGGAGGAGTTTTTCACGCCTACGCCGATCACGATCTTGTTGTTTTCGCGGAGCTTACTCACCAGCGGCGAGAAGTCGGAATCGCCGCTGACGATTACGAAGGTGTCGACATGCTCTTTGGTGTAGCAGAGGTCGAGGGCGTCGACCACCATGCGGATGTCGGCCGAGTTCTTGCCCGACTGCCTGAGGTGCGGGATCTCGATCATCTCGAAGGCGGCCTCGTGCATCGGCGCCTTGAAGTC
>CBFGVE010000233.1:0-4950 GCA_965651915.1 uncultured bacterium | reverse complement strand
GATTTCAACGGGGTGGACGGACTGGATTACGACGTGGCGGCGGTGCCGCGCTGGCGCAACGGACACCGGGCAACCCTGACCCGTGTCGTCGGATTCTGCATTCCCCGTGAGTCGCAACACCATGGAGAGGCCTGGGAGCTGGTAAAGTTTCTCAGCAGCCGCCGGGTATCCCAGGCCATGACGGAAATTGACAGTGTGCCCACGCGGCTCTCCGTTCTCCATTCTCCTTCCTTTTTGACCCCGGATGTTCGGCCGGCCAGCGATGAGATCTTTGCCGAGGCGCTTGACTACGCGAACGTCGCTCAAATCACCGAGCCGCCCATGCCTGACATCGTCAAGTCCGCCAGTGAAGGCATTCTGGCCGGTCTCTATACGGCGGAGGAAGCCATGATGAATCTCACCCGCGAGACGGAGCGGTTCCTTCTCAGGAGAAAGGCGCGCTTGCTGCGCGAGTGAACAATCCCATGAGGCAACCAAAAAAACGATTTAAGAAGCAGGAGTCGTGGGCGGGCTATTTGTTTATCCTTCCGAACCTCATTGGATTTTTCGTGTTCACGTCCTTGCCGGTGGTCGCTGCGATCGGACTGACGTTTTTCCACTGGGATCTCCTGACTCCGCCCTCGTTCGTGGGATTTCAGAATTTCGTGGACTTGCTGGGGTTTCATCGCTTGGACGGGGTGTGGCTGGCGAACGATCCGCAGTTCTGGAAATACCTCTACAATACCGTGTTTATGATGCTGATCATTCCGGTGAACATCTTCGGGTCGCTCTTCCTCGCTAGCCTGATGGTTCAGAACATTCGCGGCGTGATCGTGTTGCGCACCATATTCTTTCTGCCGACCATTTCGGCCGGAGTGGCGGTTTGCTTCCTGTGGCAGTGGCTCTACAACACCGATGTCGGGCTCATCAATGCGACCATCGAGCGAGTAGGAAACTTTCTAGGGATTCCGCTTACCGGCATTCCCTGGTTGACCTCGACGACCTGGGCTAAGCCAGCCCTGATGATGATGACCTTCTGGATGGCGGTGGGTGGGACCAACATGATCCTCTACATGGCGGCACTGACCAATGTGCCCCGCCAGCTCTACGAGGCGGCAGAAATTGATGGCGCGAACGGTTGGCACAAATTCTGGTCGGTCACATGGCCCATGATCAGTCCGACCACCTTCTTCATCGGCATAATGTCGGTGATCGGCGGTTTTCAAGGGGGCTTTCTCCAGGCCTACACGATGACGCAGGGCGGTCCGGCGGGGGCGACCACCACGCTGGAGCTGTACATCTACCGGACCGCGTACGAAAGCTTCGAGATGGGGTATGCAGCCACCATCGCCTGCGTCCTGTTCGTGATGGTGCTGTGCTTGACCTTGCTCAACTGGAAGTACGGGGGCAAGCATGTTACCTATTAAACGTATCGTCATGTATGCGCTGCTGGTGGCCGCGGCCGCCACGATGCTGTTGCCACTGTTGTGGATGGTGGGCACGGCATTGAAAGCACCGGGGGAGGTGTTTGCCTATCCGCCGCGTTGGATTCCCGAAACGGTCCAATGGCGCAATTTTGTGGATGCGTGGAACGCTGCACCCTTCCGGAGGTTCTATTTAAACAGCTTGCTGGTCGCGTGCGGCGTCACCCTGGGACAGGTGTGTACCAGCGCATTGGCGGCCTATGCCTTTGCCCGGCTGGAGTTTCCCGGTCGAGACAAGCTATTCCTTGGCTACCTGGCTACCTTGATGATTCCGCACTCGGTGACGATGATCCCGGTTTTTATCCTCATCCGCTCGATGGGGTGGGTGAACACCTACCAGGCGCTGATCGTTCCGTTGATGTTCAGCGCCTATGGCACCTTTCTTCTGCGACAGTTTTTCATGGGTATTCCACGCGATCTGGAAGAGGCCGCCCGGATGGATGGGTGCGGGTATGTGCGGACTTTCCTAGCCATTATCCTGCCTCTGTCCAAGTCCGCTCTGGCGACTCTGAGCATATTCACCTTCACCGGAAACTGGTCGCTGCTGATGTGGCCACTGATCGTCACCTATTCCGATGATATGCGAACCCTGCCGGTCGGTTTGATGGTGTTTCGTGGCGGGTACACAACGGAATGGCATTTGCTCATGGCAGCGTCCCTGTTTGTGATGCTCCCGGTGATCATCGTTTTTGTGGTCGCCCAGCGGAATTTTGTGGAGGGCATCAAAATGAGCGGGTTCGGCGGTTCGTAAGCGATTCAGAAATCCGAAACAATGAGCAGTATAAAGGAGCAAATACGATGATGGACTCTCAATTCACACCGGGTGTTCTCGAACGGATTGGCCGATGTGGGGTCATAGCCGTGCTGGTTGTCGACAAGATTGAACACGCCGTTCCGCTGGCGAAGACCTTGGTGTCCGCTGGGATCGACGTGATGGAGTTGACGCTGCGCACGCCGGTTGCGATCGATGCCCTGAAGAAGGTTCGCCAGGAGGTTCCCGAGATGCTCGCGGGTATCGGGACAGTCCTGTCTCCCGCGCAGGTGGACGAGGTCGTCGATGCCGGGGCGGCATTCGCGGTGGCCCCCGGGTTGAATCCCTCTGTCGTCCAGCGCGCCCAGGAACGCGGCTTGCCATTCGCGCCCGGTGTGTTCACCCCGAGCGATGTCGAGCGGGCCATCGAGCTTGGCTGTCGCGAGCTGAAGTTCTTTCCGTCAGAGGCGGGTGGCGGCATGTCGTTCTTAAAGCAGATGAACGCCCCGTATGCGCACCTCGGCCTGCGGTACATTCCCCTGGGCGGGGTAAACCCGGAGAACATGGGCAGCTATCTTTCCGATCCCATCATTCAGGCGGTTGGAGGATCGTGGCTTGCGCCGAGGGATCTAATCCTCCGGGAAGACTGGTCGAGGATAGGCCGGAACGCCGAGATGGCCGCCGCCACCCGCCAAACCATCATAAGGCAGGCTGCCGGGAAATAGCCCCCGCAGGTGCGGGTTACCGCCCGCCCGGCAGGCGGTTCGCTACTCCCCGGCCTGCAGGCCGTAGAGCACCCGGAGGGTGACGTTGCCGATGGTCGCGAGGCTTTCGGCGCTTAGCTTGTCGATGGTGTCTTCCTCGGTATGCCAGTAGTCGTTGAGGCCGGGAGCGCTGCCGAACTCGAAGTCGATCAGGTCAATGGCCGCTATGCCTTCGCGCATGAAGGGCACGTGGTCGTCGAGGATCTCGTAGGGGGCGAGCCGGAATGTATCCCTCGCGCCCTCGGCCGAGGCCGCTGCGAACACCCGGGATACCAGCTCGGTGGAGCTGTTGCGGGGGAGGGTGATGGTGATGTCCCGGTCGCCGACCATGTCGAGTAGGATCATCGCCCGCACCTTATCCACCCGTCCCTCCTCGCGCAGGGTTCGCGCCATGTGGCGGCTGCCGTGCAGTCCGTCGAGCGGCCCGTAGCGGTGCCGGGATTCCTCGCCGTCGAAGAAGGCGAATACAACACCTAGCTCGCCCATGGGCTCCTCGGCCAGCACCCGCGCCAGCTCGATCAGCAGGCCGGTGCTGCTGCCCGAGTCGTTGGCCCCGGTGAAGGCCTCCGACATCCCGTGCTTGGTGTCGAAGTGGGAGCCGAGGATCACGAAGCGGCCGCTTCGCCCCGGCAGGGTGCCCACGACATTATGGAATTCCATTTCCCCTTCCGCGACGCGGTCGGTGAAGGTGTCGACGATTGCCCCGACGCCGTGGATCTTGAGCCGCTCCGCGATGTGCTCGGCGGCGCGCCGGGCGTTGTCGGTTCCCGAGACCCGGGGGCTAAGCTCCAGCAGCCGCTCCACTTCGGCCAGGGCGCGTGCGCCATCGGCCTTCGGGGGTTCGAGGATCGCGGGGTGGGGCGGGGCGGGCCGCTCCCCGCACCCGGCGAGGAGCACGCTGGCCGCGATGGCGGCGAGCGCCCAGGTCGCGGGTTGAAGAGGTCGGCGGGCCATGGCTAGAAGTCCTCGGAAATACCAAGCATGATCAGCAGGCGCTCAAGGTCGTCGCCGGAGTAGAAGTCGATCTCGACGCAGCCTTTGGCCTTCTTGCCGTTGGCCAGGGTCCTGCTGGGCAGGACGCGCACGCTGGTGCCCAGGCGCTCGTGAAGCTGCTCGGAGATGTGGCGGAGCTGGTCGGCGGGAATGTCGGAGCGCGATTCCCGGGGCTTCCCGGGGGCCTTGCGCAGGTTGGCGACAGTTTTCTCCAGCTCGCGGACCGACATGCCCTCGCGGGCGACCCGGGCGGCGAGCAGGGACTGCTCCTGCTCGATCGCCACGCCCAGCAGGGCCTTGGCATGTCCGGGGCTGATGCGGCCCTCGGCCAGCAGGCGCTTGACGTCGGCGGGCAGGGCGATCAGGCGCAGGGTGTTCGCCACCGTGGCGCGGGCCTTGCCCACCCGCTCGGCCACTTCTTCCTGGGTCATGCCGAACTTCTGGGACAGGAGAAGGTAGCCCTCGGCCTCCTCGATGATGTTGAGATCTTCGCGCTGGAGGTTTTCCACCAGGGCCAGTTCGAGGGCCTCGTTGTCGGAGACCTCCATGACGATGACCGGCACCTCGTCGAGTCCCGCCTCGGTCGCCGCCCGCATACGCCGCTCGCCGGCGATCAGCTCGTAGCCCTCTGGGAGTTTTCGGACCAGCAGGGGTTGGAGGATCCCGCGTTCGCGGATCGAAGCCACAAGCTCGGCAAGCGCCTCGGAATCAAAGGCCTTGCGGGGCTGCCAGGGGCTTTTCCTGAGGCTCTTGAGTGGAATGCGGGCGATGCCGGGTGAGGGCTCGGACGACGATTCGGTGGGTGGAGGATTCGGGGCGTCGTTGATCAGGGCACCCAGGCCCCGGCCCAGGCTTAGTCGTTTAGCGGCCATGCTCACTCCGTGAAAGAGGCGGTTGAATGGGGTAAAGCCCACACTCTAGCGGGCTTCCCTCGATGAATCCACTTCAAAAGAGCCTTGGACCCGCCCCGGCAGGGCAG
>CBFGVE010000232.1:0-4956 GCA_965651915.1 uncultured bacterium | reverse complement strand
GCCCTGCATGCCTGGACGCATCCCTTTCAATCGGTCGCCACCGAGGGGGAGATTCCGGTGGACGCGGTGCGGGCCTCTGCGCGCTACGCCATCCGGATCGCTCCCGCCTCCGATGCGTCCAGAAGCGTGGAGTCCTTCGTCTACACGTCGGTTCCCCGGAATGGTCGGAAAAAAAGCGTGGCTGCGAGGTCCGATGGCGCCGAATTCGCAAGCGAGGCAGGGCTCACCATGAGCTGGTCGACGTTTCTCTATGGTGAGGATGTGGTGCTGGAGATTCTCCGGCTCGATGGAAAACCCGTGGCGCCCGACTTGGTACGGCTTCGACCGACGACGCTGGACTTTACTATGGAGCAGGTTGACGCCTCCACCCTGCGCATCCGGGTGCCGTATCATTCCGACGGCTACAGGTTCTCGGTGGAGTTCGACGACGACCTGATCACCAGCTACAACGACGGCAGCGGAACGGCTGGGCGGCTCAGTCTCGACCCTTCTGGAGCGGCGATCCACACCGAGCCCCGCCATGCGCTGCTCATTTTCGCCGATCCGTTTCCTGCCTCGAGGGAAGATGAGCCACCGGTATCCGACGCTTTGATCCACTATCCCGAGACGGGGCTGGTGGAAGGACTGGAGCAGGTCGAGGCCGACATCCTCTACTTCCGTCCCGGCGTCTACTGGATGCCCGCCCGCTACCATGCGCACCTGCCGGACCGGGTCCGCTGGGTGCATCTGGCGCCGGGGGCCTACGTCAAAGGCGCGTTCGAGTTTGGTGGGGCGCAGGCGGAGTACCGCGTCACCGGGCACGGCGTTCTGTCTGGCGAGCTTTACCCTTACGAGGCGGATCGTCGGCCCGATGGAGAAGGTCTTCGCTACTCCCCGCGCAGCGACGCCCATGCGGACTGCCATGGGACCTGCGTGCGCATGCTGCAGCTCTACTCGCTTCCCGCCGCGCAGCGCTTGCGGGTGCAGGGCGTTACGGTGGCCAACCCGCCCTACCACGCCTTCACGGTGTTCGGCGACGAAGCCTCGTTCCGTACCGACTTCATCCATTACAAGCAGGTGGGCGGGTGGTATTGGCAGACCGACGGCGTGGAGATCTTCCCCGGGGGATCGTTGGCCAACAGCTTCCTCCATGCGAACGACGACGCGGTGAAGCTCTACCATAGCGGGGCGTCGGTGAGCAATCTCGTGGTGTGGAAGGGGGAAAACGGGCCGGTCTTCCAGTGGGGCTGGGTGCCCCGATCGATTCGCGGGATCCGCGTGTGCGATGTGGATGTGATTCACAACCGCATGCACTGGCGTGATGCGAAGCACAACGCGGGGATTTTCAATTCGGCCCGGCACTGGAGCGCGGACTCTTCCGACACCGCGGACCCCGACCTGTGGATTGAAGACGTTCGCTTCGACAACGTGCGCTCCGAGGGCATGAACCTCGCCGCAATGCGGCTTTTCGCATTGTCCAACTGGCGCGACGTCGTGATCCGCAACTTCTGGATCGAATCGTGGAACGAATTGAATCCCCGGGAGCAGCGGAGCCAGTTGCAGGCGGTTTGGTCGCCGGACCGCGAACGCCGCACCCGGATCGGTGACCCGGAGTCGCCGGGGCTGTTGCTTGTGAACTACCAGGTAGGCAAGGAACGCATAACCAGACAAGCCGACAACTGGTCGTCCGAGAACGCGGGCCGCCTGGATTTCGACGCCGAGCTGTGGGAAGCCTGGGACGCAAGATAGGGAGTGTCCTCTAGGCCTCTTCGAGCAAACGCTGCATTTCGAGGTGGTTCTGGATGGAGTTCATGGCGCAGTGAACCGATTCCACCCGGGCGATCATGCCTTCGAGATGGGCGACGAGCAGATTTAGCCGCTCGTTCTCGCTGGGCATGGCAAGTAGCCGCTGCTGGTCTTCGCATTTCAGTCCGCTGGTCGGCGCTAGATAAAAGGACAGGCAGCTCTTGCCGCTGTAGCTGGCGTCGTCCTGGGCCTGGCCGCTAACGATCTGCTGGAGTCGGCGGTGGAGGCCGACAGCTATCGTGGCGCGCTCCTCGTCCCAGTCGGGGGCCGTGTCCTTGTAGGCCTCGAGGCGGGCGATGGGGTAGGGCGCATCGTCCAGCCATTCCCGGGTGGTGCACCGGCAGGTTCCGGTGGCAATCAGGTCCATCCGCCCATCGTCGTAGACCTTCAGCACACGGGCGATCCGCATCGCGGTTCCGACCTGCGCCACACGATCCCGCTGGGTGTAGAATATGGCGAAGCGGCCAGGCTCCCCGGCGGACTCTTTCGCCTGGCAGTCCTCGATCATTCGCTTGAAGCGCTTCTCGAAAATGTGCAGGGCCAGTCCCTGGCCGGGGAAGGCGGTCAGGGGTAGGGGGAAAATGGGCAATGTGCAGGAGTTGGGCATAGGCGGACTCGGTCACTCCCGACAAGGTAGCTCGAATCGGAAAAAGTTCAACCGAGCCCCCCCAACATCGCGGTGCGTCTGCCCCCTGGTCGCTAGCGCAAAATGATGTCGAAGTTGTAATCGTCTTCGAGGTCGCGGAGTTTTTCGCGCAGGGTGGCGAGGTCGAACTCTGAAGGCGCGGCAAGCCGGGCACTCATGCGGAAAAGCGGGTCGCCCGACATGGGGGCGCCCTCGACATCGAAGTCCATGGTCTCGATGTTTACGCCGCTTTCAAGCAGCAGGAGGGTGACGGCGTCGATAACGCCCGGCTGGTCGGCGCCGGAGGCGATCAGCTCCATTTCGCGCGCCTTGGCTGGGCGCTGCCCGGACTCGGCCAGGGCTTCCCGGGCGGTCACGAAAAAATCGTCGCGGCGCAGGGCCGACAAGCGCTCGATCACCGGCTCGGCGGGGCCTTCATCGACGGAGAAAAGAATGAGCAGGGCGAATTCGGCCGCCATCCGGGTCGATCGCTGCATCTCGACATTGCCTCCCAATTCATGGATGGCATGGGTCACGTGGTTGACGAGGCCGGGGCGGTCGCGCCCTACAGCGGAAACAACGTAGTATTTTTTCATGAGATCCTCTCGCCGTGCAGGGCAGTGGAAGTTGTGGCCCACTATAGAACCCGGCCTGTACGGGCGCAACTGCATAACGCGCTGCCCGTTCCGCAAATTGGATTGCGAACCGGAGGCTTCCAGACTACACTTGTCGTACCGTACTGCCCTTTGCTTTAGGCCCTGCCGAGCCCGCATGAACGAAGCCCGACCATCCGTCTCGATCCGCAGCCTCTACTCCGCTCTCATCGCGGTGGCCACCATCGCCACCACGGCCCTGGTGGCCTTCATCGTTCAGCACCATTCCAACCGGGCGGCTCTCGACCTCCAGCGAACCTTGTTCTCCCACATCGCCCACTCGGTATCCGAGCACGTTTCGGCCTACCTCGAGCAGGGCACCCGGCTGCTCGGCGAGGTGGTTAACCGGGCAG
The DNA here is from genome assembly GCA_965651915.1 of uncultured bacterium. Classification (GTDB taxonomy): domain Bacteria; phylum Verrucomicrobiota; class Kiritimatiellia; order CBFGVE01; family CBFGVE01; genus CBFGVE01. The sequence continues at coordinate 1,540 of CBFGVE010000232.1, read as the reverse complement.
AGCGCGGCGATTGGGATCTGGATGACCAGGAGTCTATCGCCGCCTATTTCGCCGAGCGCCTCCGCTTCCAGAACAACCTCGCCTGGATATCGCTGAGCCTTGAAGCCGATGGAAGTTTCGCCGGGGCCTGGATGGATGGAGGCAACCCGGTGGTCAATCTCAGCTCTCCCGGCGCACGCGGCGGTCTGCCCCGTGAGTTCACGGTTCATCCGGATGGAACGCGCATGCCGCTGACGCGCGAGATCAAGCCCTACGATCCCCGCACCCGCCCCTGGTACTCGGCCGCTGCAGGGCGGGCGGGAGTGTATTGGACCGATGTCGTTCCCTTTCATGAAGGCCGGCTCGGCGTCACCGCCGCCCAGGCGGTGCGGGCCGCCGACGGAAGCCTGCTGGGCGTGGCCACCGTCGACTTCTTCATGGAAAACATCCGGGAGTTCCTGCGCGCGTCGAGCCCGGCCAACTCCGGTCTGGTTTTTCTGTTCAACGGCAGCCAGGCCGTCTACCCGGCGGGGATTTCCTCTGGGGAATCCGCAGCGATCGACCAGGCGGTGGCCTCCCTCACCCAGACGGGGGAGTACACCGTCCTGTTCGATGTCGAGGGCGAGCCCAGAGTGTTCAGCGTCAGACCGCTTGCCGACCAGATGAACGGCACCTGGTCCTGCGGTGTGCTCACCCCTCGCTCCGAGCTGGTTGCTCTGGTGCAGCCACACCACCGGTACGCCTTCTGGGCGGTCGTCGTGGTCTGCTCGGCGGTGCTGGGGGTGGGCGCCGTATCCACGCTGCGCATCGCCAAGCCGCTCAGCTATGTTTCCGGACAGCTTCAAAGCGTGGCCAGGGGGCACTTCGACGAGCTGCCCACCAGCAACCTGTCCTTCATCCGCGAGGTCCAGTACATCCAGCACGCTGTCGAATACATGAAGCAGAGCCTGCGCGAGCGGGAGCAGATTGAGCGGGCCAAGCTTCAGGCCGAGCAGCTCAGCCGGGATAAAAGCGACTTCGCCGCGATGATCTCCCACGAAGTTCGCTCGCCGGTCCAAGTGATCGTGGGCTACGCCGAAATGCTGCAGTCGAAGATGGTGGACACCAGCCCCGAGGTCCGCGCCGCCGCCCGCGCTATCCATGGCAGCACCCTGCAACTGCTAGAGCTGGTCGACAACCTTCTCCACCTCTTCAAACTCGAAGCGGGGCGTTACGAAGTCGGTGCCGATCCAATCGATCTGGAGGCGGTGCTGCAGTCCTGCATCGGAACGGTTGTGAGCAAGGCCCGCAACAAGGGGCTAGATCTGGTGCTGCTGCCCCCCGAACCCGGTCTGCATCTGGTAACCGATCCGGTGATGCTGAAGCAGATCGTCACCAACTTCCTGACCAATGCGATCAAGTTTACCGAGCGCGGGTCGGTTACGCTCTCCGCCGAACAGATGGGTGGCGAGGTGGCCATCCATGTGCGCGACACCGGGATTGGCATGAACGAGGAAGAGGTCGCCCGGCTGTTTTCCCGATTCAACCAGGCCAATCCGGGCATCGCCCGGAAATACGGGGG
>CBFGVE010000231.1:0-4966 GCA_965651915.1 uncultured bacterium | reverse complement strand
GGCGCCGGTGATCCCACCGACCACGATCGAGCGCCCCCCCAGCGCCGAGCTGCGGCCAGACCAGAAGGATTCCGACTCCCTGCCGCCCTACGACGTGCTCGACGCGATCCTGGAGCAGTATGTCGAACGCGACCGGGGGGTGGATGAAATCGCCGCCGCCGGCTTCGATCCTGCGGTCGTCAACCGCGTCGCCCGCCTCGTGGACCTCAACGAATACAAGCGGCGGCAAGGGGCGCCGGGGGTGAAGATCACCCCGAAATCCTTCGGCAGGGACCGCCGCATGCCCATCACCAACCGCTACCGCGACCGCATCACGGAGGACACCTGAAATGAGCGAAACCACCCCCCTCCCCACCAACGGGGTTGAATCGAAGCGCCGGGTCCAGGAACTCGCGCTGCTCTTCGAGATTAGCCGCATCCTCGACCGCAGCCTCGACCTCCGCGAGATCGCCACCCCGGTCCTCCAGGCCTGCGCCGAGTACATGGACCTGCATTTCGGCACCCTCACGCTGCTCAACCGTCAGTCCGGCGAGATCCTCATCGAGACCGGGCACGGGCTCTCGCCCAGCATGCAGCGCAGCGTCCGCTACAAGCTCGGCGAGGGCGTCACCGGCAAGGTGGTGCAGACCGGCGAGCCTGCGGTCATTCCCCGCACCAGCGAGGACCCCACCTTCCTCAACAAGACGGGGCGCGGCAAGCAGCCCGACACCTCCTTCATCTGCGTGCCGATCAAGGTGGGCAAGGAGGTTGTGGGGGCGCTAAGCGCCGACCGCCACTACGACGCCACCCGCAACCTCGACGACGACGTGCGGGTGCTTTCGATCATCGCCTCGATGATCGCCCAGGCGGTCAAGCTACGCCGCGAGGCCCAGGAGCAGAGCGAACGGCTCCAACAGGAGAACGAGCGGCTGCGGGCCGAGCTGCGCGACCGCTTCCGGCCCTCCAACATCATCGGCAATTCGCACGAGATGCAAATTGTCTACGACCATATCGCCCAGGTCGCCAAGAGCCCCACCAGCGTGCTGATCCAGGGGGAGACCGGCACCGGCAAGGAGCTGGTCGCCCACGCAATCCACTACAACAGCGACCGGGCGGGCAAGCCCTTCGTCAAGGCCCACTGCGCCGCCCTCCCCGAGAACATCATCGAGAGCGAGCTGTTCGGACACGTGAAGGGCGCGTTCACCGGGGCCCACGCCGAGCGCAAGGGCCGTTTCGAGCTGGCCCACGGCGGCACCCTCTTCCTCGACGAGATCGGCGACATCTCCCCCGCGACCCAGGTCAAGCTGCTGCGGGTGCTCCAGGAGCGAGAGTTCGAGCCGGTCGGCAGCGCCAAGACCCTCAAGGTCAACGTCCGCGTCATCGTCGCCACCCACCGCAACCTCGCCGAGATGGTGTCCCAGGGCAAGTTCCGCGAGGACCTCTACTACCGCCTCCACGTCTTCCCGATCTACGTGCCGCCCCTGCGCAAGCGCAAGGCCGACATCGTGCTGCTGGCCGACTTTTTCCTCGAAAAATATGCCCGCGACACCGGCAAGCAGGTGCGCCGCCTCTCCAGCGCGGTGATCGACATGCTGATGAGCTACCACTGGCCGGGCAACGTGCGCGAGCTGGAGAACGTGATCGAGCGCGCCGTGCTCGTGGCCGAGGGCGACGTCGTCCACCCCCACCACCTGCCGCCGACGCTCCAGACGGCGGAGGCTTCGGGCCGGCCGGTATCCGGCGACCTCAAGGGGATGGTCGAGGCCTACGAGCGCGACCTGATTCGCGACGCGCTCAAATCGACCCGGGGCAACATCGCCGCTGCCGCCCGCGCCCTGAGCACGACCCAGCGCATCCTCGGCTACAAGGTCGAAAAACTGGGAGTAACGCCCAAGGAATTCGCGCCCTAATCCCGATAAGCTCCGCTTTTCGGGAAGGGGGGAGGGAGGGGGCGTTTTCGGGGAGAGCCACGATCAACGGTCGCGGGGCGATGAGCACCAACCGGGTCCGACCAGTCCGACAAGTCCTACCCGTCCGACCCGTCCGACGGGACGGCAGGAAGCCCCAGCCCGGCTTATGACGCGAAAACACCCCCGAAAAGAGCCTGCACGGCCATTTTTGGGGGTGTTTTTTGCAGCAACCAATTGCCGCCACGGAAGTTATCGATGTTTAGCGTCGTTTTTCCGGTTTCTGCCTCCGGGGAGCGCACGATTCGATCCGCACCATTTAAGTAGCATTCCGCCACAAATAGTACGATTTTGTTATTTACTCGCCTTTTAAGAACAATTTTGTTTGTTTTTAATGAACTGGTGACTTTTTTGTTTTTTGGCTAAATAATTATTATCGGGTTCTGCTCCAACGACTTGTGAGGTTTTTTCTAAGGCGGAAAATCCACTTGGCATTGCCGATGCTAAACAGTGCCGCGTCTCCAGCACATGGTGTGCGGAACGCAACAACAACCGAGGAGCAGATTATGAGCATAGGCAAATGGATCGCAGCGGCCGCGCTGCTGGCCTTGCCGCTGGCGGGCTGGACCCCCAGCGCGCATGGCCAGGAAGAGTTGGCAGCGGCGGCAGAAGCGGTGGAAGAAGTGGCGGCGGAAGTCACCGCCGCGGATGCGATGTTTACCGTGAACAACACCTGGATGCTGGTGGCGACCTTCCTGGTCTTCATCATGCACCTGGGTTTCGCCTCCCTCGAGGCGGGACTCACCCGGGCGAAGAACACGGTGAACATCCTGTTCAAAAACACGGCGATCATCTCGATCGGCCTGCTGACCTACGCCCTGGTCGGCTTCAACCTGATGTATCCGGGCGATTTCTCGCTGGGCCAGTGGTTCGGCTTCGCCGGCTTCGGGGTTTCCGCACCGGATGGCGCGGCCGGGCTGATCGAGTACGCCGATGGCGCCTACACCTACTGGACGGACTTCATCTTCCAGGCGATGTTCGCCGCGACCGCCGCCACGATCGTCTCGGGCGCGGTGGCCGAGCGGGTCAAGCTCGGCAGCTTCCTGGTGGTGAGCACCCTCTACGTCGCCTTCATCTATCCCTGGGTGGGTAGCTGGAAGTGGGGCAAGGGCCGGCTCGACCAGATGGGCTTCTACGATTTCGCCGGCTCGACCCTGGTCCACTCGGTGGGCGGCTGGGCGGCGCTCGCGGGCGTGATCCTGCTCGGACCCCGCATTGGCAAGTATGTGAACGGCTCGATCAAGCCGATTTTCGGCCACAGCATGCCGCTGGCCACCATCGGCGTGTTCCTCCTGTGGCTCGGCTGGTTCGGGTTCAACGGCGGCTCGGTCCTCTCGGCCGACCCCGGGAACGTCTCCCTGGTGTTCGTCACCACCGCCCTCGCGGCGGCCGCCGGCGTGATCGGCGCGATGACGCTTTCCTGGATCATTTCGAAGAAGCCGGACTTTTCCATGGTGCTCAACGGCTCGCTGGCGGGCCTCGTCGGCATCACCGCCGGCGCGGACGTGGTGAGCGTGAGCAGCGCGATCATCATCGGCCTCATCGCCGGCTTCCTCGTGGTGCTCTCGGTGATCGGCCTGGACCGCGCCAAGCTCGACGACCCCGTCGGCGCGATCTCGGTCCACCTCACCTGCGGCATCTGGGGCACCCTCGCGGCAGGCCTGTTCGCAACCGAAGCCGCCCTGGCCGCCTGGGAAATGACCCGCATGGAGTCGTTCACCACCCAGCTCATCGGCGTAGCCGCCTACGGCGCGGTCTGCTTCCCCGCCGCGTTCGTCCTGTTCCTGCTGGCCAAGGTCACCATGGGCATCCGGGTGAGCGAGGAAGAGGAGATGATGGGCCTGGACATTGGCGAGCACGGCATGGAGGCCTATGCCGGATTCCAGACCTGGACCTCGCAGTAAGCGCCGGCCACAACCACCCTACCTAGTAAGGAAAAGGAGAACACAGTCATGAAATTAATTACCGCCTACATCCAGCCCCACCGGCTGAACGCGGTCAAGCAGGCGCTGTTCGAGGCCAAGATCCACAAAATGTCGGTCACGAACACCCTGGGCTGCGGACAGCAGATGGGCTACCACGAGAGCTACCGTGGCGCCGGCGTGGAGGTTAACCTCCTGAAGAAGGTCCGGCTCGACATCGCCGTGAACGAGGAATACGTGCAGGCCACGATCGACGCGATCGTGAAGGGCGCCCGCACGGGCAACATCGGCGACGGCAAGATCTTCATCACCGCCCTGGAGGAATGCATCCGCATCCGCACCGGGGAGAAAGGAAAGGAGGCTATCGGCTGACCGGGACCTGCCGGGGGCCGACCCGCGCCAACCGCGCCTGCCCGTTTCTGGGAGTGCGGGCCGGAGCGGGCGGGTGGCCCCCGGCAAATTTTCGCGCTGTAAATCGTTAGAATATCGTTAAAAAGTGTTGAATTACTGCAAGAAATAAACCTTAATCAGCCCAATTCGGATCCACTTCGGGATTCGAAGCGGGGAATCAAGAAAACCATTGGAGGATTGTCACATGAAGCATCTCAAGAACATCCTGGCTGTCGCTAGCGCCTGTGCGCTCGTTGGCGGCGCCGCTCAGGCGGCTTCTGTTTCCACCGGTATCGATTTCGCCAGCGCCTACGTCTTCCGCGGCGAAACGCTGAACGATGGCTGGGTCGCCCAGCCCTACCTCGAAGTCGGCGACTTCGCCGAGAACTGCGGCATCACCCTCGGCGTGTGGGGCAACTTCGACCTCGAGTCCTCGGACGCCTACGGCCTGTCGGGCAGCGAGTTCTCGGAGATCGACCTCTACGCCAGCTACGACATCCCGGTGGACCTCGGGCCCGTCGGCCTGTCCGTCGGCTACACCGAGTACACCTATCCGGGCAGCGACGCCCAGGCGGACCGCGAAGTGAGCCTGTCGGCCAGCCTCGACGCCCCCCTCAGCCCCTCCCTCGGCGTGTACTACGGCGTGGACGGCGCGGTGGAGGAGTCGCTCTACCTCGAGGCCTCGCTCGGCCATGAGGTCGAGGACGT
>CBFGVE010000230.1:0-4967 GCA_965651915.1 uncultured bacterium | reverse complement strand
GGTACCCTTGAAGAAAATAATAAGGTAGTAGAACAGCACTGCCAGAACCAGAATTTCCAGTCCGGCGGTCAAGTCGGGAATGCCGAGTTGTCGAATCCAGTTCATGCGTAGCGGTCCTCGGCCGCGATTCTATCAGCGACTTTTACCGCATCGCAAGACTCCTTCACATCATGCACACGAATGATGTGGGCTCCCCGCTCCACCCCGCAGAGGGCTGCCGACAGGCTAGCCGCCAGCCGCTCGCCCACCGCCCGGCCGGTGACCGTACCGAGCACACTCTTGCGTGACACGCCCAGCAACAAGGGCAAGTCCAGCGCAGCCAGCATGTCCAGTCCGGCAAGAAGCTGGAGATTGTGATCTGATGTTTTACCGAAGCCAATGCCGGGGTCGATGGCTATCCGCTCCCGCCCGATGCCATATTCGGTCAGGTCCCGTACCCGATCCGCGAGAAAATCCCGCACCTCCACCACTACGTTGTCGTAATGCGGATTCTCCTGCATGGTGGTCGGCGTACCCTTACGGTGCATGAGAATAACCCCGGCTCCCGTGTCCGCCACGACGGCGATCATCTCCGGGTCGTCGCACAGCGCGCTGACGTCGTTGACGATATGGGCCCCGAGGCTCAGGGCGGCCCGGGCCACCGAGGCCTTGGTCGTATCGACCGACAGCAGAACGTCGCTCTCCCGGGCAATCGCCTCGATGACGGGCAAAACGCGGGAGGCCTCCTCGTCGGCAGAGACAGAACCGGCCCCCGGGCGGGTCGATTCACCGCCGATGTCGAGAATGTCCGCTCCCTCGGCCACCATGCGGCGAGCCTGGGCGAGCGCCCGGTCAAGCCCGAGGAACCGCCCGCCGTCGGAAAACGAGTCGGGGGTGACGTTCAGGATGCCCATTACCCGGGTGACCGCACCCAGATCAAGCTCGCGATCCCGGCAGGTCCAGCTCAGGCATCTGCGCGTGTCGGTAGCCATTGTTGATCCCCCATCAAGGGTGGTTTCAGTTATGCGGTCACGCCACGGAAGGATCCGGCTCAGAAGTGGCCTGCAACGGCGGCGCAACCACTTGACCGTCCTCCTTCTTGCGGGATTCAGCCGCAATGGATGAACCAGAATCCTGTCCCGAACGGTTTGCATCCACCTCGGCCCGCTCTGCGTCGGAAAGTACCCGGCCCAACTTGACGATTTCCTCCACGTCCCGGCCTTCAATGGTTTCCTCCTCCAGCAGCCGCTGGGCGATCATATCGAGCTTGTCGCGGTGGGTACGGAGAATGTTCATCGCCTTGTCGTAGGCCTCGTGGACCATGCGGCTGACTTCCTGGTCGATCTTCCGGGCGGTTTCCTCGCTGATCTCGTTGTGGCGGGCTACCTCGCGACCGAGAAACAGGGTCTCTTCCCGGTCCCCGAAGGTCTGGGGGCCAAGCAGCTCGCTCATACCCCACTCGCACACCATGGCGCGGGAAAGGCGGGTGACCTGTTTCAGATCGTTGGCGGCGCCGGTGGTAATGTCTCCGAACACCAGCTCCTCGGCTGCCCGCCCGCCCATGATGCTGGCCAGCATGCAGAGCAGCTTGGTACGGCCCTCGGTGTAGCGATCCTTCTCGGGAAGCTGCATGGTCGCCCCAAGGGACTGGCCCCGGGGTATAATCGTCACCTTGTGAATCGGCTCGCTTTCCTCGACCGCCTGCATGACTAGCGCATGGCCAGCCTCGTGGTAGGCGGTGAGCCGCTTCTCGTTGTCATCCAGCATGCGGCTGCGGCGCTCGCGGCCCCAGCGGACCTTGTCGCGGGCCTCTTCGAGATCACACTGCTCGATTCCCTCGGCACCCCTGCGGGCGGCGAGGAGGGCGGCCTCGTTCATAAGATTGGCTAGGTCGGCACCCGAGAAGCCGGGCGTGCCCCGGGCGATACGGCTTAACTCAACCGACTCGCTGAGCTTAACCTTCTGTGCGTGGATGCGGAGAATCTGCTCGCGGCCCTCCAACGAAGGAAGGTCGATCATGATCTGGCGGTCGAAGCGGCCGGGACGCATCAGCGCCGAGTCGAGCACGTCGGGACGGTTGGTGGCGGCGATGATGATGACGCCCTCCTGGGTGTCGAACCCATCCATTTCCACAAGCAAAGCGTTCAGGGTCTGCTCCCGCTCGTCGTGGCCGCCGCCAATGCCGCTGAAGCGGCTGCGCCCCACCGCATCGATCTCGTCGATGAACAGAATGCACGGGGCGTGTTTCTTTCCCTGCTCGAACATGTCTCGTACCCGCGAAGCGCCCACGCCAACGAACATCTCTACGAAATCTGATCCGCTGATGCTGAAGAAGGGCACCTCGGCCTCGCCGGCAATGGCCTTAGCGAGCAGGGTCTTGCCAGTTCCGGGAGGGCCTGCAAGCAGTACGCCCTTGGGGATACGGCCTCCGAGCTTCTGAAACCGCTTGGGGTCGCGCAGAAAATCGATGATCTCGGACACCTCCTCCTTGGCCTCCTCCACGCCGGCAACGTTCTTGAAAGTCACCTTGTTGCGGTCGCGGGTAAGCATCTTGGCCCGGCTCTTCCCGAAGCTCATCGCGCCCCGGCCAGCCGCCTTCATCTGACGGATGAACACAAAATAGAGCAGGCCCACGATCAGCAGGAAGGGGATAAGGCTAGAAACGATCTGCATGAAGTAGGCGTTCTGCGGGCGGTAGCGGAACTTGACGTTGTTTTCACGCAGCCACTTGGGCAGTTCGTCGGTCACCACCACATCCACCTTGAACTGCTTGGGCTTGGAGGTCTTGGGGTCCATGGATAGCAGCTCGCCCCGGATGTGCTGGAAACCGGAGACCTCCATGACAATCTCGCACTCCACCACCTTGCCCTCCTCGACGTAGCGGACGAAGTCGGGGCTGTAGGCGATCTTTTCAGGCTTCACCTGACCCTGGTTGAACACCTTTAACATGGTTAGGGAAAGAGCGATAAACAGAATCCACACCGCCAAGCCGCGCATAGGCAGCCGAGGTGGGTTTGGGCCGGGGTCGTTGGCAGGGACTTTGGGGTCGTTCATAGGGCCTAGGTTGATGAGATTGGTGGATAAAGGGGGATCGTACCACCGGAAAAGCCGCAATGCAACGGGGAAGGGCAAAAGAAATGGGCTATTTCCGGCGAAAAACCAGATGCAGGCTCGGCTCCGGAGCCGAGGTGTGAGGCATGCGGCACATCCCCCTTCCCCATGGGAACCCAAAGCTTAAGGGACCCGGCCCGATGCACCCCCGCGTCGTGGGCTAAGCGGGATACGGCCCCGTCCGGGTAGCCGATGCCGGCCAGATGGTCGAGGTCGTCGTACGCGTAGGCGATTTCCATCCCCGCTGCGTCGGTGCGGACGGCCAGGGTCCCGCTTCCGTGGTACGCGAAGCGCGTGACGGCCCCTGTCGCGTTGGTGACTGCGGTCGCCCTCCCCTAGGCGTCCCGCCCGAAGTGAAGCATGTTGCGCAAGAGAGCCGTCGAAACAGAAGGCATTATCGCACGAAAACCCTTGCCCCATTTCCAGTCCAGGCTTGGCGAGAGCCGGGATTGTCAGCGTTTGGAGATTTCCAGCGTGGCGCGAAGGTCGCGGGACGAAGCCCCAGCCTCGAGGACGAACGCGCCCGGCTCGACAACCCAACGCCTGTCGGCCATGCGGAAGTAGCGGAAAGCATCGGGCCCAAGCGGGAAGGACACTGAGCGCCGCTCGCCGGCCTCCAGCTCAACTCGCTGAAACCCCTTGAGCTCGCGGCGCGGGCGGTGCTCGCTTGATTTTGGATCATGCACGTAGAGCTGAACCACCTCGGTTCCGGCACGGGTCCCGGTGTTTTCGATCTCGATGGAGACCGTGACGGATTCTGCGGCGCCGGAATCGGGGCGGTCCACCGAAAGCGCTCCATACCTGAACGTGGTGTAGGAGAGGCCGTGCCCGAACGGGAACAGCAGGTCAGTGCAGTGCGTGTCGAAATAGCGGTAGCCGACGAACACGCCCTCGGCATAGACGTTGCTCTGTTTCGTTTTGCTGTAGGGACCGCCGGTATGCAGCGTGCCTTCGGGATAGTCCTCCACCGTGCGCGGCCAGCTGAAGGGCAGGCGGCCCGACGGGTTCACATCGCCCCAGAGGATCTCCGCAAGGCCTAGGCCGATCTTCTCACCGGCATACGGGGCGAACAGAACCGCCGACGCGCGGCCAATCCAGGCCGACAGGTCAATGTACGAGCCCGCGATCACCACGATGACCGTGCGCGGCTGCGCATCGAGCACGGCGCCGATCAGCGCCTCCTGCTCCGCAGGCAGGCGCGCGTCCGCGCGGTCGAACCCCTCGCTTTCCGCATGGCCTGTGAGGCCAACGACCAGCACGGCGGCATCGGCCTCTTCCGCGAGCTTCGCCGCCCGGGCAATGAGCGTCTTGTCATCTTTGACGCCGTCGGATTTGCGCATGGCGGCTTCGCAGCCGGGCGCGGTCGTGATGGCCACCTCGGGACCGCAGGTTTTCCTCAACCCGGCGAGCGGATCCACGAGCGCCTCCTTGATGTAAGGCGAGTTGGCGCTGCCGCCGCCCTGCAAATAGCGCGAATAGCTCCGAGAAGTGCCGTAGCTCCCCTCGAAGGTGGACGGGCGCGTGGCGTTCGGCCCGATTACCGCCAGCGTGCGGATCGCTTTGCGATCCAGCGGCAGAGCGGAATTCTCGTTTTTCAGCAGGACCGGAGCACGGCGCGCGACCTCCAGCGCAAGCGCCTGGTGATCGCCGCTCCGGACCGCGCTCGCGGGCGGGCGGGGACTCCCGTCGAGCAGTCCCATGCGGATCATCACGCGTAATTTTTCGAGCAGCAGTTGGTCGACCTCGGCGTCCGCAAACTCCGCGTGCGGCGCAAAGAAGGCAATCTCTATCGCCCGTGGCGCGAAGTCGAGCTCGGCGACTTCCCTTACCTGGCGACGCAGGTCGCCGATCTGAACGGCGACGGGCAGGACGACTTG